>JAYVZU010000631.1:0-26229 GCA_043783075.1 Rhodanobacteraceae bacterium | reverse complement strand
CCGGCAAGTACGGCGGCAAGAAGTCTGACGCGCACAAGGCCGCAGTTGTGGGCGATACGGTTGGCGATCCCTTCAAGGACACCGCCGGTCCCAGCCTGCATGTGCTCATCAAACTGCTTGCAACCATCACGCTGGTTCTGGCACCGCTCTTCGTCTAAACGATGTGTCCCTAGTTGAAGAACGACTGCGCGGCACGCTTATTCAGGTGCCGCGCGGTACTTTTGTGGGGACAATACTGTGCAAGAACGTCTTACCAGAGGGGGGCGAGTAACTCTCCCAGTTTTTGAGGCATCAGAGATGAATATGCTGGTAGAGAAACGTCTCCTGAACACCCCGCTCCCTCGAACCATAGATATCTCCATCGTCATCGACGGGGCGGAAGTTCCTGCGGTGTCGGGTGAACTGTTGATCGAGGCGGTGAACCGTGCGCTGCCCGGACGACACCTCGCGCAGGTTTGTTACCACGCGTCGATAGGACCAATTCAAAGCTGCGATACCTGCATGGTCGAAGTGGACGGCAAGCTGGTGCGCGCATGTTCAACTCCTGTTATCGCAGGCATGACCGTGGCTACGAAGAGCGATCGCGCGGACGTTGCGCAGCGTGAGGCGTTTGATCGCATCCTCGAAAATCACTCGCTCTACTGCACAGTCTGCGACAACAACAATGGCAACTGCACGGTACACAACACGACCGGACACCTTGCGGTGAAACATCAGGTGCGGGAGTATCGCGAGAAGCCATACACCGTCGATATGTCTAACCCGTTCTATCGCTACGATCCGCAGCAGTGCATCCTGTGTGGGCGTTGCGTGGAGGCTTGCCAGAACGTCCAGGTGAACGAGACTCTGACGATCAACTGGGAGGCCGAGCATCCACGTGTTCTGTGGGATGGCGGCACGCAGATCGCGGGTTCGTCGTGCGTCTCCTGCGGCCAGTGCGTTACGGTTTGCCCCTGTAATGCACTGATGGAGAAGTCCATGCTTGGCCATGCAGGCTTCCTTACCAACCTTCCGCCCGATGTGCTGAAGACGATGATCAAGACCGTCAAGGATATCGAGCCTGAAGTTGGGTATGGACCAATCCTGGCGATCTCCACGGTGGAATCCGCTATGCGCGAGCAGCGGGTGAAGCGCACCAAGACGGTCTGTACTTACTGTGGGGTTGGATGTTCGTTCGACGTCTGGACGCGGGATCGGCACATCCTCAAAGTCGAGCCTGCGGAGGGTCCGGCGAACGGGATTTCTACCTGCATCAAGGGCAAGTTTGCATGGGAATATATCAACGCCGAAGACCGGCTGACCAAGCCGCTGATTCGAGTGAAGACTCCGCAGGGAGCTGATACGTTTCGCGAGGCAACCTGGGATGAAGCACTGACGCTGATCGAGCAGAAATTCTCGCAGATCAAGCGCGATGACGGTCCGGATGCGCTTGGATTTATCGCATCATCGAAGTGTACTAACGAAGAGAGCTTCCTGATGATGAAGCTGGCACGTGCCGTCATCGGGACCAACAATATCGATAACTGTTCGCGGTATTGTCAGACTCCAGCGACGATGGGCTTGAGTCGCACGGTGGGCTACGGCGGTGACTCAGGCTCCATCTCCGATATAGAAATCGCCGGGCTGGTGCTGGTGATTGGATCAAATACGACAGAGAGCCATCCGGTGCTGGCGACGCGCGTGAAGCGGTCGCACAAGCATCGTGGCCAGCGGCTGATCGTTGCTGACCTGCGGAAGCATGAGATGGCGGAGCGCGCCGATATCTTCTTTCGGCCGAAGCCCTCGACCGACGCTGTGTGGCTGAACGCGATGGCAAAGTACATACTCGATCAGGGCTGGCAGAAGCAGGAGTTTGTCGAGAAGTGGGTGAATAAATTCGATGAGTTCAAGAAGTCGTTGGAGCCATACACGCTAGAGTCTGCGGCACAGACTACCGGGCTAAGCATCGAACTAATGAAGCAGGTGGCTAGCGAGATCGCACATGCCGACGGGGTTTGCGTACTCTGGGCGATGGGCGTAACCCAGCATTGTGGTGGCTCCGATACGTCAACATCTATCTCGAATTTATTGTTGTTAACGGGAAACTATATGCGACCAGGCGCCGGTGCGTATCCGCTACGCGGCCACAACAATGTGCAGGGCGCCAGCGACATGGGCTCCATGCCACTGGTCTATTCGGGGTATCAAAAGGTGACCGACGAAGCGGTTCGTGCGAAGTTCGAGGCGGGATGGGGCGTGACGCTTCCCACCAAGGAAGGCCTCGACAACCATCAGATGATTGGCGCCATCAATGATGGGAAACTGCGAGGTTTATACATCAAGGGTGAGGATACGATTACATCCGATGCCAACTCTGGCGAGGTTGGTCGCGCCCTCACGAAGCTAGAGTTCCTCGTCATGCAGGACGTCAACTTCTCCGAGACCTGCGCGTATGCCGACGTTGTGCTGCCGGCATCACCGTCGCTCGAAAAGGAAGGGACATTCACCAGTACCGAGCGCCGCATTCAGCGGCTCTATAGGGCGTTCGAACCGCTGGGCGAATCGAAGCCAGACTGGGAGATTATTCAACTGATCGCTAACCGGTTGGGCGCGGGTTGGACTTACAAACATCCGTCTGAAGTGATGCATGAGATCGCATCGCTGACGCCACTGTTTGCAGGCGTCACATATGAGCGGCTTGACGGATACAAGAGTCTGCAGTGGCCAGTTGAACCCAACGGAAAAGATACTCCGCTATTGTTCACGGAGAAGTTTCCATTCCCCGATGGCAAGGCGCAGTTCCATCCTATTGACTGGATTCCGCCTAGCGAGACGTTGAACGCGGAGTATTCAAACCACCTCAACAATGGTCGTCTCCTGGAACATTTTGAACAGGGCTCAATGACGTATCGGACCAAAGGAATCCGCCGCATGACGCCGATCAACTGGGTCGAGGTCTCACCGGAAGAGGCTAAGTCGCGTGGCATCGAGACTGGGACGATTGTGAAGCTGCGGAGTCCGGCGGGAGAAGTGACGCTGCCGGTCTTGGTGACGGATCGCGTTCAGGGCTCGCAGCTCTATATGCCGCTCAATTCAGTGTTGCAACCGGTCAATTGGCTGACGGGTTCGACGGTTGACCGCGCCACTCATACGCCGGCGTATAAAGAGACATCAGTCCACATGACGATCGTGCAGCAGAAAGGCCCCAACCCATTGACTGCGGAGAACTTTCGTAATGGCACCCGCACCCCGCAGACTGGCGTTGAGATTGAGCGCAAGTGGACTCGTCCGGGTTACACGATGCCCGGCGATAGCGCAGCAGACAAGCTGGTGCAGATCAAGACAACGACAGTTTGAGGTAGTAGACAAGGACGATCAGTATGGCGAATCCAATCACTTTTATTCCGAAGGCTGTCGATCCGAAGCTTGAACTTCAACAGCGACTCGCTGCTGCTCCGAACGAGCATGCAGAGGCTCTGCTTGTTGCGTATGACTTGCTTGAGGAGGCGCATCGGCAGGGGATTCTCGATGCTCTGCACGGCGCAATCGGTGCTAAGGACACGATCGTTGGAATCGTCGCGCAATACTCCGCAAAGCCGATGAGCGTAAACGCGATACGCAATTTGCTGGCGCTGGGTAAGATACTCGGAACACTTGAGCCAGAGCCGCTCTCGCAGCTTTCCAAGGAGATGGCGATCGTGCTTGAGAGCCACAAGCAGGAGCAGGAACCGCCGTCATTGTGGCAAATCTTCAAGCGAGTCACATCGACAGATGCTCGCCGGGGCCTCTCGTTCGTGACCCTGATGCTGACCGCCGTTGGCCGGTCGACGAAGGCCTAGACTATGGACACCATAAAGCCACTCCACGGATCGCGGGCCACCATCGTCGATCGCTTCGACGGCGTTAGTTTCAAGTCGCAGGCGGACCGAATCGCCATGGAGGAGCCCCTGGAGATTCGGCTCATTTACGGTCCTATGAATGCCCGCGCTTTGAAGTCAATCTCAGTCACCATGCGGACGCCGGGCCATGATCCAGAACTAGCTGTGGGCTTCCTCGTTACAGAGGGCATCGTCACCGATGAGAGTCACATTGACTCGATCTCTGCCGTGCGGACTGACAATGTAGGGTCTCCAACCTTAGTTTACGTTTGCAATGGCAGGGATCAGATCGAGTTTACGCATCGCTCTGGAGGCAACGTCATAGTGGTGGAACTTGCGCCAGACGTTGAGGTCAGTCTTGCCAACCTGCAGCGTAATTTCTACACCACGTCGAGCTGCGGCATCTGTGGAAAGGCATCGTTGCTCGCGCTTCGAACAGTGTGTCCGCCACGTCGCGCAAATGTGTTTTCGATAGACGCAGAGACTCTATGCGCACTGCCCGATCGCCTGCGCGCAGCTCAGGGGATCTTCGATCAGACCGGGGGGCTTCATGCTGCGGGCTTGTTCACTGCCACAGGCGAACTGGAATCATTGCGCGAAGATGTTGGCCGTCACAACGCAGTCGACAAGCTGCTGGGCTCAGCATTTCTTCAAGACCGATTGCCGCTGCGAGACCGCGTACTACTGCTCTCCGGTCGCGTGAGCTTTGAGCTGATGCAGAAGGCGTTGATGGGTGGAATCTCGATGGTTGCCGCGGTTGGAGCACCTTCGAGCCTTGCCGTCCAGGTCGCGAGGGAGTTCGACATAACGCTGGTCGGCTTTCTGCGAGACAATCATTTCAACGTCTACCACGGCGCCGGGCACGTTAACTCTGCGACAGAGTGTGACCCGGTTCTCGTTGGCTCGCTGGAAAAGGCTGGAAGATGAAACTGAGAATAAGAGGAAATACACTGCGCTTGCGCATCTCCAGAAGTGAGATGGTAACTCTGGTAGAGGCTGGAATTATCGAGGACACTATTCATTTCTCCATGGCGGCAGAAGCAAGCCTGACCTACGCGCTGCAACATGTTGCATCGGGTCCGGATATTCGAGTGGAGTATCTACCTCAGCGCGTCGAATTGGTGCTATCTACAGAAGCGGCAAAGCGGTGGGCAAGCAACAATGAAGTCGGGATCTACGGGACAGTTGAGACTGGTGCTGGTCCTTTGGAGTTACTTGTCGAGAAGGATTACGCCTGCCTGGATGGTGATAATCCCCTGGACGAAGATGCATTTCCGAATCCAAACGCAGGATCGGTCTGCTAGCCTCGGCGACTTACTTCCGGGACCAGCAGACCGATTTTATTCCAACCCACAATTTGTAGCTGGATACTGCGTGTGAGTTAGTCGTGAGCGCCCAGCGTTAGCGGGTTGGTACGAGGTGTCAGCACGAAGGTGGGTGCTGTCATCTGGAATCGAACCGGCATGTTGCTGATCGAGGAGGGAAGCGCCGCGCCTGCACCCACCAAACCGCCACCCACTGTTGGGATGAAGTTGGTCGTGCTGAACGGTAGCGTGGAGCCTCCGGTGATCAGGTTGGAGAGGCCGGTAACGTGGGCCGGCAGGTTGCCGCCGTCCATGTACTGGCTGGTCTCCATCTGGTAGGGCCAACCTGTTCCGATGCATCCGTTGGTGCTGTTGTCGGAGCAAGTCAGGTCGTTGGTGCCCCAGTTCGAAGACAGCCAGTTGGGCCCGAGGTCGTAGAGATCCGACCGAAGGGTTGACATCTGGAAGGCCTGTGCACCGGGCGTGTTGAGTGGTCCGACGTAGGTTGCGTTGTTCCACAGGTGCAGCGTCGGCCACTCCCAACGGAGCTGATTATCCGAGTTCTGCTGTGTGTCGACAAGGTGGAGCGAATTGCCGCCGACTGAGTAGATCGTATTGCTGTAATCGAACAGATCGCCTACACGGACCGGCGGGTTGGTGTTGACGTCGACATACTGGCCCTGATCTCCGAAGAAGTGGATCGGAGCCTGTGAGGTCGGCGTGTTCGGTCCAAAGTTGATGATGTTGCCGTAGGCGTAGGCTTTGTGCCAGGCCTCGTCAGCAGCGGCGATCATGTCTGGTGTGTAGGCGTCAGATGGGTACTCCGTACGGAAGGACATGCTGCCCGGCGGCGTGTAGTAGTAGCCGAGGAACGACATGTACATGTTGGAGTCCTGCTCTTCCACGAAGTCAATGGTGCGTGTGTTGGATGTGGTGTTGAAGTAGTTATAGCGAACGATTTCAGCGACGCCGCGCATCTTCAACATACCGGCTTGCGATACGGGTTTCAGCGTATCGAAGACGTTGCCCTGGATGATTTGACGGAAGCCCTGGACATACGCCATGTGCTCCGACTGGTTGTTCGCGCCGATGTTGGCGAAGTAGTTCCCTTGGAGATCGAAGTCTCCGAAGAAGCCGCCCCAACCATTGTTGCCGTTGAAGTCGGCGAGTATTCCGAAGCTGCAATCCTGCATATCGTTGCCGCGCACCGTAAGGTGGTCGCCTTCGTATGGCCGAATGCAGCTTGTTGAAGTACCCCATTGCGTTGCGGTCCCACTGCCGGGGTTGTAGTAGTAGTTCGAGGCCGAGCCCGTCGTCGGATAGGCGTTACGGAATGCCAACCCTTCAATGACGATGTACGCCGGGCTGGTAGTGGTCGGATAGACCGCGAAGCCGTTGCTGTGGTGCATACCGATTTGGTAGAGACCCGCGATATTTGCAGCCACACTATTGTCGGTCGGTGAGTAGGAGGTTGCATTCTGTGCATCGAGGATCGGCAGATTGCCAGCCGAGTCAGCGCAGCCTACGACACGGATCGGAGCTGCCTGAGTTCCCTGACCATCTAGTCTCAGGTACTCGTGGTAGCGCGTTGGATTGGTACCCGTCGTGTCAGCGTTGAACAGACGGATGGTCGTGCCAGGCGTAAGGAAGTCGGATCCGATTGCGACGTAGGCGTCAGCCAGCATCGCATACGGGTGACCGGGTCCTACATCGTAGGTCTTACCGGCCTGCGTCGGATCCACCGAGCAGTCCACGGGCTCGGTATGATTCGGCGTGACAGCGTAGGTAGGCAGCGAGGCGCTGTCCACTGAGAGGATTGCAGTTGCGAAAGCACTCGGGTTGGCGACCGAGGTTGCCGTCACGACATACTTTCCAGCTCCGGTAGCCGAGAAAACAGCGTCGCGGGCCGTTGTGGCGCTTCCACCAGCTGGCGGCGCGATGAACGCTCCGTTGCCGCCGGTTGGCTGCATCACCGACCACGTAACGTTATCGTTCGCCGAGCCCCAGACCCAGCTCTGCAGGTTGACCTTCTGGCCAGCATACAGGCGGAGATTGAAGGGAGCGACAAACACCTGCACGGTGGGATTGCAGACGTTGATTGGAACCGTGGTCGACTGGGTTGGGTCATCCACGGAGGTTGCGGTCAGAGTCACACTGGCGGCGGAGGAGAAGACCGGCGCGGTCGACGTGCCAACGTTGGTGCAAGTGCTTCCGACAGGGCCAAGAGTTACATCGACGAACGCACCGGGGAGGTTGGGCGATGCAGCCGGAACTACCGTTGCCGATGCCCCGCCCGTTGTCGTGAAGCTCCAGCTCACCTGGTTGCTGGAGCCGTTGAGGACTGTTGCGTGGATTCGGCGGGTTGCCCCAGGGATCACTTGCCAGCCATACAGGGGGTTCTGCGTACTGATTGAGACGGCGCCAGTTGGTGGCGGTGGTGCGGTGGTTGCGGAAATAAATGTGACGATTGCCGTTGCCGAGCCGACAGCGCCGTTCGCCGTCACCGATGCCGTCGTGACGGACGGCATAGTGGATGGTGCGGTAAACAGACCGGACGAGCTGACGATGCCAGCGGTGCTGCTCCAGCTAGTCGCACCGGCGGCGGTGAATTGCACGGTCTTGCCGAGAGCGATTGATATGGAGGCTGGAGAAATCGTCAGACCGGCGGGGGCGGTCAAGGATATTGTCGCCGTGGCCGACCCGTTGGGGCCTGCTGCAGTAACGGTGACGGAGGAAGAAGCTGGCATGGCTACCGGCGCGGTATATAGTCCGGTTGAAGTCACCGATCCGACGCTGGCGGTCCAACTGGTGGCGCCGGTGGAGGTGAACTGCTGGGTCTGGCCAAGGACAACAGACACTGCGGCAGGCGAGATCGTTTGCGAAGCTGCCTTCACGAGCGAAACTGCCGCAGTTGCGGATCCGTTGGGGCCCGACGCCGTTACGGACACCGTAGTCGAAGCTGGCATCGTTGTTGGCGCGGTGTAAAGTCCAGAGGAACTGACCGATCCGACGCTGGCGGTCCAACTGGTTGCACCGTTGGAGCTGAACTGCTGCGTCTGGCCCAGCGTCACGGTTGCCGCAGTGGGCGAGATGACCTGCGAACTGGTGCCGACGAGCGTAACTGTTGCGGTTGCGGTTCCGTTGGGTCCTATTGCCGTGACGTAGTAGGGATTCTGCGTTGGGGTTGGGGGCGGGGTTGGAACCGGAGGTGGGGTTTGGGCGGCTGGCGCAACAGGCCCATACTGCCAGAATGAGGTCCCATTTTGGCACCGCGCATAGATGTAGTTCGCAGTGGCGAGTGCTCGCAGTGAGAGGTTAGTCCCCGTGCATGACGAAGGAATTCCAGCGGCTGTGACGTCCGTCCATGAGGTCCCATCATTTTGCGACAGCAACAGCGCGACATTTGTGCCACCACTGTTTGCAGTGTTGAACATCCAATTGGTGCCACTCATCCAGCTGAATCCCTGTGCAAAATTTGTGTTGCTGAACACTGGATAGCCGCTGGACGTAGGCATGATGGTCGTATTCAGGCCCGTGATATCGATTTTGTTGACTGCATCTCCGTTGCCGTTCGCTGTCCGGAGCGCCAAAATGTTTGTCGCACTCTTCGCCAGACCGTAGCAGTTGCCGGTATATCCGCCGCCGTCGAGGTACTGTGTCGTCTTCGAGAACTTTAGATCGACATTCAGGAGGCCACCCTCACCGCAGGCCCACAGCGTGTCCCCTCTCCCGTCTCCAAGGTTCCAGACTTGCAACTCATACAAGCCACCGCCCGCGCCACCGACCAAACCGTAGAGGTTCGAGAAGACCTTGATGAAGTTGGTGCTATTGGGAGCGGAATTCCTCCAAATGTCGCCACTCCATGCCGGCGAGAAGTAGGTGTACCCAGCCGAGTCGTTGGTGAAGTTGTAGATGGATGAGGACGATAAACCGTGCCACCCGGTGACTTTTGTCCATGTTGGTGAAGTGGTTGACCCGTTCCAGTAAAAAACATCCGCTGCGGTTCCGCCGCCCGTTTCCGATAAAAGAACCGTTCCATTCGGCATAACACCCATAGAATGTGTGGTTTCGGTTCCGGGCGATATGGTCGGGGTTGTTATGTTTGTCCATGTTCCACCCGGCATGCTGCTCTCAGGTGCGACCCACATCGTAATGACAATATTGGGAGTAGATCCGGATCTTCCCGCTGCATAGAGATTGCCGTCCCCCGGAGCGTAGATGATTCCTCCGCCGCCTGCTGTGAACCCCTTGGGCAGATTCGTCAACTGCGACCAGCCAGGTGTTTGTGCGGACATCGAAGTGAGCGAAGCGATTGGGGCGCCAGTTGTGCCCGGCACGCTAGCCGGTGCCGTAAAGAGTCCTGTCGAACTGATCGTGCCGGCACTGGCAGTCCAGGTGGTCGCACCGGCGGAGGTAAACTGCTGGGTCTTGCCAAGCGGTACGGTTGCAGAGGCCGGCGAAATTGTTTGCGCAACTGCGCCAACGAGCGAGACTGCTGCGGTTGCGGAACCGTTGGGCCCTGAGGCCGTTACGGAGACGCTGGTGTTGGATGGCAGGCTAGCTGGTGCGGTGTAGAGTCCGCTGGCGCTAACTGTACCCGCGCTGGCTGACCAAGTGGTTGCGCCGGCTGCCGTAAACTGCTGCGTCGTACCGACAGTGACGATTGCGCTGGTCGGCAAGATCGTCTGCTGCGTCGGGCTCAGCGCTACCACCGAGCTGGCCGAGCCGCCTGGACCGGTTGCGGTAACAAGTGCCCCCTTGAAGGATGGCATGGTGGATGGCGCGGTGTAGTATCCGGTTGAGCTGATTGTGCCTGCAGATACGCTCCAAGAGGTTGCGCCCGAAGAGGTGAACTGCTGTCCAGCACCCAGCTGGAGGTTTACGGTTGCAGGCGAGATGGTCTGCTGACCGGAGCTCAGCGTAACGGTAGCAATGGCCGAACCTCCGGAACCGTTCGCCCTGATCGTGACTATCCTGGAGGAAGGCATAGTGGTCGGCGCGCTATACCGGCCAGTGGAACTGATCGTTCCGGCCGTAGCGCTCCATGATGTCGCATCTGGATACGTGAATTGCTGCGTTGAACCCAGCAGGACTGTCGCGGTCGCCGGAGAGACTGCAGCTCCGAATGTTGCCGTGAACGGTGTGCCCCAGGTCCCGGACGGGTTTATAGCCTGGAATTTTCCCATTCCATTGTTTCCGTAGTAACCGGCTGCGGTAAGCGTCGTCGAATTCACATACGTTGTGGCCAGAGCGACTCCATCCAATGCGACCGTTGCGCCATGGACGAAACCGGATCCAAAGACCGTGACCTTGAAGTTGCCAGGTGTGATTGGATTTGGCAAGACTGCTGCAATTGGCGGGCCGGCAGCGACGACGTTGACGTACACCATATCCATGGTGCCGTCTTCCGCGACCGCTTCGACCAGAATCGATGTTCTTGGTGCTTTTACAGGCGCTCTGTAGAAGCCGCTCGTGGAGATCGTACCGAGGGTTGAGTTCCCACCGATGACTCCGTTTATCTCCCAGGTAATAGCCATGCTCGACAATCCAATCACATTTGCGGAGTACTGCAACGTGCCGGAAACAGCGAGCGTGGTGTAGCCAGGGGTGATGGATACAGATGTTGTGGTCGTCGCTCGTGCCGCGGTAAACGTCGTCAGAGCGAATAGGATCATCAGAAGTCTGTTTAGGAAAAGTCGCATCGGTATTTCTACTCCTCGGATAAGTTTTCAGTGTTACCAAGTTGGTTACTTTAGTCGGCGGTACGCCCCAGATGTAGCAAAAGGGAAGTTTCGAGTTCGACTAACCGTATATCGGCAAAGAAAGTGTTGGAATACAACTATTTGGCGGTAACTTTGCATCTGAAAGCGTCGAAAGGACAGCTATCGAATTTGCAAAAAGTGTCGAGATGTGGCTAAAAGTGTGGATTGCCGGGAGATCAGAAGGCGTAGGGAGGCCTTCCGACGGCAGCAGGGTAACCAGCAGTCGTACACGAAAGTTGTATATAGGGTGTAGGTCAAAAGTTGCTAAAGGCCGGAGAGTTAGCCCTGCTCTCACATTGACTTGGTCGTCGATAAAGTTTGGACTGCCCGAGGTTTTGGCTGCGACGCTTTCCGGTTCTAGATCCGGCCATGCGTTGAGCCACCTTCTGAGAAGATGTCCGCGCTTAGGATTTTGGGTTTTTTAGATGCACTCGATCAGATCGGTGCAAATCTCTGTGTCGGCAAACTGGGCGGTTTGCATGTGAAGACTAGGGGCCGTCATATCGTTCAGTGCGACGTCTGAAAATGAGTCGCTACCAAAATCTGGCTCTCCAATGGCATTGTCCGTCGCACATGCGAAGGTACTCGTTCATAGACGCACGACGGTACCGTTTGGGTATCGAAAATCTTTGAAATAGATTGTCTTCGACTATAAAGATATTGCAATCAAATAGTTAGAGGTTTCCTGCGCGATCGAGAATGGCGCCAATGACTCGCTGAATGCTCTCCGACACCGATTCCAAGTCGGTTCTGCATTCCAACTCTGGGCTGAGCGGCTCCTCGTACGGATCGCTGATACCAGTGAAAGTCTTGATTTCGCCGGAGCGAGCGCGTTTGTACAGACCCTTGACGTCGCGACGCTCGCACTCTTCGACTGGCGCATTGACGTAGACTTCGAGAAAGTTTGGGATACGTGCGCGGACCGAATCGCGCGCATCGCGGTACGGCGAAATTGCCGAAACCAGCGCAATGACGCCGTTTTTGGTCAGCAATTCGGCAACATAGCCGATCCGGCGAATGTTTTCGTCGCGATCATGTTTGCTGAAGCCGAGATCTCGCGACAGAAACAATCGAACTTCGTCACCGTCCAGCAGTTGGACTCGATAGCCGCTCGCTGCCAGATGCTGACTGACCGCCAGGCTCAACGTACTTTTTCCAGAACCACTCAGGCCCGTAAACCACACGGTCAGACCGGGATGCTCGTGCTTCATGAAGTGTCAAACCTTTCTTCCGGCAATTTGCAGCCGGATACTCTGTGTGGTGTGCGACACAGAAAACGGGGAGTCGTCAAATTGTACGAGAGGCAAACTGAGATGGAAAGGGGCTCGATGCGCCGATGCCGCTGAGTACATCCGTAAATACCTGGGAACGGATGCATGGTGCATCTGAAGTCTGCGCTGCTTCTCATGCTGGGACCGGCCATTGGGATGTTCCAACAAGGTACAAGTTGTATTTATCCCCCAAGGTGGTCATTGACGCGTCGTCAGTGCTCAAGAATGATTACGAAAGATCAGCGCAGCAGAGCCCTGTAGTTGTACCGCAGTCCCGCTCTTCTTTTGCGTGCAAATCTGCAAGATGAACTACCCAACAATGGTGCAATCGGTCTGGAGCCCATTTGCATCTCGCATTTTGTTCGCGCTGGCCTGGAGTGCATCTTATGAATTTGGTGTTCGGACAACCCGAAGCAAGCTGCTTTGTTTGCAGATGTTTACATGAGCGCTCTCAAACTGCGAGCGCTCCGAGTGGAGTGTCCGGTCCCCAGCGAAATGGCATGGGTTGGCAGCGTGTAAGGGGTCTTTCGTTATGAAAAATTTGTTGAAGTCTCAACGAACTTCCGGTTTTTTCCGGGTCGTCAATACGAGTAGAATCAAGTTGGGCCGGATTAGCTCATCAATCTACGGTCAGCCGTTCCGCGAGGACGAAGAGCAGCCGCTGATCATGCCGGGCCAGATGGGCCAAACCAGAGAATTGGGCTATATCCCACAATCCGAACGGAAGGTGTTCTTCTTCCACGTGATGAAGACGGGCGGCGTAACGTTCCGCCGTATTCTGGCGTCGATCTACGGCGGTGAGTTCAAAGTCTGCTACGACCCCGCTGCGGAATCGGTCGAAGGATCGCTCTCTGATACGAAGGCGATCGAGTTCCACAGCTTCCACTTCAGGGGTAATTTAGCGCATATGCACTCCGGGATAACGGATTGCAATCGCTGGGACATCCTCGAAGGTCACGACTGCTTTACCATGCTTCGCGAACCGGTCGATCAGGCTGTTTCTCTTTACTACTATCTGGTGCGGCGCCGCATGTTTTTGGAGCCGGTTTATCTGGCACGCGGCCTCCGCTTCCCGGAGTCATTTGAGGAATACCTCGATGGTGTGTATCACTTCAATCTGCAGACGGCGTTCCTTGCTAATAAACATCAGTTGAATGATGAAACTGCAGTCAGTCCGGATGACCTGGCGAAGGCCAAGACCATGCTGACCCGGTTGCAGATGCATGTCGGGCTCACCGAGCGGTTTGCAGATTCGATGAACGTCTTTGAGACCATTACCGGCCGCCAAATTCCTGGCGATGTGATTCACAACGAAAATCGGAACCCGGACCGTATGCCGATCGAAGCGATCTCGCCTCGCCTCCGCGACAAGATTCGCGCTCAAAGCGGGCCGGATATTGAACTGTACGAGTTTGGTCGTCAGATGTTTCTTGAAGACTTTTCGCGGTGCAAGCCGACGCGTCACTACACCTTCCAGAATGCTCCGCTCGGTGACGTCGCAGCGGTTGGAGTTCCATCGACGGGCCTGACCGCGCCCATATCGAAAATTGGAGATGCAAAGATGCTTGAGGGCAACAGCGAGACAGCGCGTAAGGCTGTCTTCTTCCACATCATGAAGACTGGTGGAATGACCTTCCGCCGCATCCTTTCCACGATCTATGGGGACAGCTTCCATGTGGTAGAAAATCCCGAGATTGAGTCGATCGGTGCCTCGCTCAAAGCCTTTGATTGCATCGAGTTCCACACCCTGCCGTACAACGGGGATTACGTCCACATGCATGCCAACCTTGCGCTGCAGAGCCGTTGGGATGTGTTGGCCGGAACGGATGTCTTTACGATGTTCCGCGACCCAGTCGATCAAGTCATCTCGCAATATTTTTACATGCACCAGAAGCGCGACCTGATTGAGCCGGCATACAAGATGAATGGCATGGCGTTCCCCGAGACGATCGATCAGTTTCTGGACAATCCGGCCCACCTCAATAATCAGCTAGCGTTTCTGGTTGGGAAGTATCGTCTGAAGCCGGGTAACGACGTCACTGGAGCTGATCTGGATGCGGCCCGCGAGATGCTCGTCAAACTGAACGTCCATCCGGGCTTGACGGAGCGCTTTGCCGAGTCGCTGCATGTCTTTGAGACGATTACTGGCCGTCGCGTCCCGGGCGGGAAGATCCTGAACCAGAATCAGAATCCCGATCGTCTGCCGCTGGAAGCAATTTCGGCGAAGACCAAGGACCGGATTCGCGAACTCAGCCAGTTGGACATCCAACTGTATTCGTTCGCCCGCGACATCTTTATGAAGGACGTCGCGCAGTGTGGACAGACTCGTATATACACTTTTGTAGATACAGCGAAGCCAGCGGCCGCACTCTCTTCAAAGTAAGCGCCGGTTTTCACTGCGGGCTGCACACGCGATTCTACGAGTGTGCAGCCCGTAACCATCTGCGGCGCAGGCATCGCCGCTGGACTTGCGTGGACCCCATCGGATACCGTTAACCAGCACCCAGCACAGTGGTGCGGTGGAGAAATGATGGATCCCGTTGCACTGCGACAGCGTTTCAAGGTTTCTGGTCTTAGCTTCGACGATCATGCTGGCCTGACCCGTTTACACGTCGATACACCACAAGCTAGCGCAATGATTTACCTTCAGGGCGCTCATCTTACTGCGTGGCAGCCAGTTGGGTTTGAGCCCGCCATCTTGTTGAGCCATAAGAGCGATTTCCTGCCGGGAAAGCCAATCCGCGGCGGCATTCCCATTGTCTTCCCGTGGTTTGCGACTGATCACAAAAAGGATCGCATCGACAGCCATCCCGGCCCGTCGCATGGCTTTGCGCGCATTCAGGATTGGAGCCTCGAAAGGGCTAATCGCACTGCCGGTGGAATGGCACTGACGTTCACGCAAGGACCGACTACGGTCTCGCGTTCGATGGGGTATGACCACTTCAAACTATCGTTGGAGTTTCAGATTGGCCGGGAGCTTAAGCTGGCAATGACTGTGACCAATGCAGGCGACAAGCCGCTCAACTTCGAGCAGGCATTCCACACGTACTACGAGGTCGCTGACATCCACGAGACTTCAGTGAGTGGCCTTGAACCTACGAGCTTTATCGACAAGACGGATGAGCTGAAGGTGAAGCCTGCGGCCCACGAACCGATCCGCTTCGCGAAGCCGACGGACCGCGTCTACAACAACACCACAGCAAGCTGCGTGATCGACGATAAGGCAGGCGGCAGGCGCATCACGGTGGCTAAGTCTGGCTCGAAGTCCACGATTGTCTGGAATCCATTTGCCGAGATGGCCGACCTTGGGCCGTGGGACTGGCACGAGTATGTTGCGGTGGAGACCGGGAACGTGGGCGAGGACGCCATCACCCTCGCTCCCGGTGCTCATTCTGTGATTGAGGCGCACGCAACGCTGGCGCATACCACCCGCGCTTAGGCCTTCGGGGCGTAGTCTTCGCGATACGGGGTGAAGATGTCGAGGATCTCGCAGTCTTCCAGTGCTGAGGCCTGATGATCCACGCCACCGGGGACCAGGAAGCAGTCGCCGGTCTTTGCTTCGAACTTTCCGCCGGGATGCTCGAACACGATATGACCCGTTACGACGTAGACCATCTGCTCGTGCGGATGGCTGTGTTTCGCGCCCACCCAGCCCTTTTCCATGCGATGCCGAACGAGCATCATATCGGGGCTGAACGACATGACCTGGCGACGTAGGCCGGGTTCCGGTACTGACATCGCCGCGTCGTTCGACGGTATTACTTCGATCTTTGCTGACATACTTCCTCCTGAATGTTTCGTCTACTTGCCATGCTACTGGAGCACGACGCGGTTGTTCTTCTGGGTCGTCTCCGGGACGGTACTGGCGGACTCAATCGTGACGCTCGCGCCCTTCAGATCGGCGTTCGCAGGCAGTGTTAGCGACACCGTTGCAGTCTTCGGCGCAAGGTCTTTTGGAGCCTTCAACTCCGGTGTCGAGGTTGTGGCGAGTAGCTTGCCGGAGCGATCGCGCAACACGACCTTTGCGGCGGGAGCATCGATTGCGCCGAGCGAGTGAACTGTCACGTTGACCATGTTGCCCGCGACCTTCACATCGTCAGGATCGATCCCGAGATCGGGACGCGACCAGTAAGGAACGCCCTTCTCTTTCAGCGTCAGCCCAATCACCGTCGTGACGCCCGGCATAAACGTGATGGGTAGATCGCTGCTGCGTTCGAAGGCGACAGTGTGCGTGGTCGAGCCGGCTACAGGGCCGTCTTCTTTGGCCTGTGTGCCGACGGTCATCTCCCACTTGCCGGGGTCGATCTCCCAGCCGGTCATCGTTGCCTTGACGGGTAGTTTGTCGAGGTTATATGCGATGATTTTGATGTGGTTCGGAGTGCCGATGGGAACGAGAATGCCGACGCTCTGTTCAGGGTTTGCCTTGCCCGCGATGGGGTCAAAGGTCCAGCTGACTACGTTGCCGGGGAAGTCGTAGTTACGCATCAACGCGACGCCGCCGAGGCGGCCACGCTGTAGCTCGCCGTTGTTGTAGTAGATGCGGTCGATCCACAGGCTGCCCTCGCGATTGATAAACTCGCGGTCGGCTGCGGTCTCAAGCTGAGCGGCATAGACCTTCTTGAGGTAGGTGGTATCGCCGGTGATCTGCCACGATAGTTGATTGTTTCCCTCGGTGGCGTTGTCTGCATCGGTGCGACGGTCGGGTGCCGCGGACTGCACAAGTTGCTTGCCCCAGGTGTCGCGCTTATTTAGGATGTCGAGCATGTCCGCGTTGACTGTGCGCAGGCCGTTGGCGGGGTCGTCTGCAAAGGGTGCGACGTACTTTTCGTCACCGGTAAAGCGGTACGCTCCCCAGAGAACGAACCATGGTGTAAGCGCTGAACTGGGTAGATCTTCGTTGGTGTGGAAGTTGACGTTGAAGTGCATCTGCATCTTGCCGTTCGGCCCGGGTCGCCGATGGGCCAGGAAGCCGTCTGCGACTTCGGTGACCATCTTGCGGGTTGAGGGTGAGCCGTTATAGTTGGCCAGCAACAGCGCCGGATGGAAGACGTAGTAGGAGCGATCCTTGCCCCAGCCCCAGACTCCGCCGGTCGCCATCTTGGTGCCGCTGTAGTAGGAGGACTGCATCTGGCGCTGGCCGGCCGAGTTGTATCCAGTGACCCACTCCAGCCGCTTGGCCGTGGCCATCGCGCGCTCGATCTGTTTGGGGCTGCCGTAATTGATCATCATCGCCTGGCCAAGGGTGTTGATGCCGTCTTCATAGCTGTGGAGTTCGTCGTACTGCGCGCGGGCGAGGCCGTTCTCCCACATGCCGTTCTCGAATGTAGCGTCGAGGAGGTGGAGTAGAGATTTCTTGAGCTTTTGTGGGTTATGGCCCATCATGGCGAGACCCGGCCACCAGTTCAGGAAGTCTGTGTCGTCGGAAAGGCCGCCGCCGAGTTCGCCGTCGGAGATCTGGCGATTGTCAATGTACCAGTCGATCAGTTTCGACATTTCGGCGAGATCTTGCGTCTGTAGAAACGCCCACTCCGGCACACCGGCAGGAGCCTTGGGCAAGGTGTAGGGCGGCTTGATCTGCTCGTGGTTCATCTCGTTCCAATACTTCAGGCCGAGGTCGTTGGTCGGGTCGACTCGCAGGAGATCGGTCGCATCGGCGTCGACGCGATTGAAGATATTCAGCTTGCGAGAGTTGACGGATTCCTCAACCAGATTCGCGTAGTTATCGCGAACCTGAGTCAGGCGGTCGATGGTGTGCTCGGGCTTGGCGGCATCCCATGGCTTGAAGATCAGGCGGACGCGCATGCCTTCCAAGGCCGCCGGGCCGAATTCCGCGCTGGCTGAGGCAATGGTGAGGTAGAGGCTCTTGTTGTTGGGCAACATTCGGTCGCGCGTATCGAGCCAGATGGTGTGCGGCTCGCCCGGCTTTACGGAGAAGCTGAAGTCCAGCATGTCGCGCATGGTCCAGATTGGGTCTTTAATCTGGATGTTCAACGGAATGTACTCACCGTGGGTCGGCTTCAAGTTCAGCGCGGGCAGGTCTATGGCGATGCCGTCGAGGCCAGCGTGCATATTCTCCCAGCTATAGCTGGTGCCGTGGCCCTCGTCAGCTTGTAGCTCGCGGAAGTCTGATGGGATAAGGATGTGGACCAGCGGGAGATTGTGGCCAGAGTTGTCGGCCGTCTTCTTGCCGGTGCCGATCGCGGTTCTGCCACCGCCGGTTGCTACGCCGGGCATCGCGACCAGGGTGGAGCGCTCGTCCGCTGGGTAGCGTCCGTGGATGTAGTTCACAAGTTCGGTCAACGACGGGTTATCGAGCGCGCCTTTGCTGGTGATCGTGTAGCTAAGGGTTGCGATGCCCTTGGGTTCTGCGCCGGGATGGACGTAGTAGGTCCCGAACTCGCTGATGGGCCACTCCTGCTTGGCGTTAGTGAAGCGAATCCGCTCGCCCTTTATGGGTTGGGCGAGGTCGTGCGTCGTGCGTTCCTGACCTTCCGGCCGCTCGAACAACGCCTTGGCGAGCTGTGGAGAGGTATCGTGCTGGTCGGGGTCGGCGACTGCGGCTGGATTGCCTTTGCCGGGTGTCAGCAGATCGAGCTTGCCCCACGCGCCGCCCTGAACTTCCAGGTGGTTCCATGGCTCATCCGGCATATAGAAAGTGACCGACTTGCCGGAAAGCGCGTAAGTATCCCAGTCGGGAAGCTGGAAGTAGTCGAAACGTCCGGTCAGCGTGGAGCGGTTGTAGACACCGGGCCATGTCGTCTCGGCGATGCCGTCGGTACCTTTCCACGTCCAGCGCTTCAGGTCATAGACGTCGTGGATCTCGACCTTACGAACGGTCGTTTCCTTTGCGGGCAACGGTGCAGGGAAGTCTGTCGGGCGGTTCCAGCCGTAGTTATGCCACCACTCTTTTTGCCAAGTTGGGACCGAAGCGTCGCGGGTAAGCGATGGAATCTGCTGCGGAGTATCGCCTTTGGCCAGCGTGGAAATGTTCCCTTCCGAGAGGGCACGATCGTAGATACGGAGTTCGTCGATGTCGCCGCCGCGGTCGTAGTTATAGCTGGATTCGACCCCGGTTGGCGCGATAATGCGGGAGTGCGGGCCGAACTGGTCAAGTGCGGCGTCGAACTTGCCGGTGGCGGCTTTTTCGCCGGCCAGTTTGCCGTTTACATAGAAGTGAATGCCGGTCGTCTCATCCCATGCCAGCGCAAGGTGAATCCACTCGTTTGGCCCGGGGAAGTTGGGCATGGTATAGGAAACCCGGGTCCGGCCAAGGTTGACGTCGGTGACAAAGGCGTCGAAGCCGTGGCCGTTATAGTCGATGCGCAGCCAGACCATGTCCCAGCTGGAGTGGTCGCCGTAGCCGACGCGGAAGACGGGGAATTCTGTCTCATCTACCGGCTCGCGCGAACGCCAGTCGAACGCCAGCGTACCGCGCTGCGAGTAGATGTTGCCCGCAGCCCAATAGGAGAGCAACTGGTCATTCCCGCACTGCAGGTAGGACCCCTTCGCGCCACCAGGCAGGATTTTAACGTCTTTATTGAAGTTCGGCTCGGCGATGCCGCCCGCAGCGTAGTCTGCCTTGAAACCGTGGTCGCCGGAGAGGTAGAACAGCAGCCCAGGTTCTTTGGCCGCCCCCGGATCTGTGGTGGTAAGGTCGAACGGCTTCTGCCCGAAGGCGAAGGAGCAGGCTACGAAAAGCAGGACAAAAGCAATCGACTTCAAGGTCTTCACGGGGGAACTCCTGAGCTCTGGTTGGGCTAACAGGTCTGACAACTTTCAAGACGCAAAATTGGGTGTCGGACGAGTTGAAGAATTATTCGCCCTGCAAACCTCAGTTGGCAACATCATATTGAGTCGATTCATCTTTCGATGCTGATTCGCTACCTCGCTGGTACAGGCGAGTGCGCCAGCAGGCAAAAAGTTCGACGGATAGCCTCTACGTCAGTCCTGCTCCGCGGTCTTGAAGAGCGGTGCCAGCGCGGGCTTTACGACTTTGCCCATCGCATTGCGGGGTAGGACGTCTAGCACGAGCAGGCGAGACGGGAGCTTATGTGCTGTAAGCGACTCACGTGCCCAAGCTCGTAACGAAGCCAGATCGAGCGCTGTACCTTCGCGCAATACAACGGCGGCGGCAATACGCTCGCCCCACTCCGGGTCGGCGATTCCAACCACCGCACACTCTGCGATTGCCTCGTGCTGGCGAAGGGTTTCTTCAATCTCAAGTGCCGAAACTTTGTGCCCGCCTGTCTTAAGAATGTCGATGCTGGTCCGACCGAGGATGCGATAGACGCCGTTTTCGACGATGGCAGTATCCCCAGTGCGGAACCAGCCGTCGCGGAAGGTGTCGCGCGTCGCGTCGGGCTTACCCCAATACTCGGCAAAGACTTTGGGGCCGCGCACTTCGATCTCTCCTGGACCGCCATCCGGAATTTGGGTTCCATCTTCCCCGACCAGTTGGACTTCAACCTGGGGCAGAGGAACCCCGACACTACCGGGGACACGCTCGCCGTGTAGCGGGTTGGACAGGGCCATGCCGATCTCCGTCATGCCATAGCGCTCCAGCAACGTGTGGCCGGTGATCTCGCGCCAGCGTTCGAGCGTACTGACAGGCAGGGCAGCCGAGCCCGAGACCATGAGGCGGAGTTTGGCGGCTGCAACGCTGAGTTCTTGGCGGCGTTCGGGCGTGGTGGCTTCCCATGCGGCGATCAGGCGGACGTAGATGGTGGGGACAGCCATAAAGACAGTGACCAAGCCGCTGGCGATGCGGTCCCAGATGATGTTTGCGTCGAATCGCGGGAGCATCTCGCAGGTTGCGCTGGACCACATGGAGCAGGAGACGATGTTGATAATCCCATGGACGTGGTGCAGTGGCAGGCACAGCACGATACGGTCGGCTGCGGTCCACTCCCACGCCTCGAGCAGGCTGGTCACCTGGGCCGCGATGTTGGCATGGGTGGTTACGACACCCTTCGGCTTGCTGGTCGTGCCGCTGGTGAAGAGAATCATCGCGCGGCGATCGGCGCCGAAGTTCGGCAAGGTGGCTGGAGCGTTAGTTTGCAGGTCGCTGAACCGATGCATTGGTATTGCCCGGTCCAAGGCGATGGCATCCAAAGCTGCGGAGGTCTCCACATCTGCAATCAGAGCGGATGCAGCGGTATCCGCGATGACGTATTCCAACTCCGGTCGAGCTGACTGCAGCGGCAGCGGAACTGCGACACCGCCTGCCCGCCAGATTCCCCAGAGCGTTGCCACCCACGGCAGACCGGGCGGTAGTAGAAACGCGATGCGAGACTGACGAAGGTCATCACCTCCAGCGAGCAGAGCTGTGGCGATCCGTTCGGACGCTGCGAGAAGATCGCCATAGGTGTGATTGCCGTTGGAATCAACGATTGCGAGCGATTCGGGTCGCTGCGCGGCATGGGTCAGCATGTCAAGAAAGGTCACACCGAATAGTCAATGATGGATGGGATCGATGTCCACCGCGATGCCAACGCGTCGCCTGTCGTGACTTGCGGCCTGTATAGTTGGGGTGCCGAAAAATCGTTTAACTCACAACCAATGAACCCAACCGACCAAAGTTCAGCTTCATCAACCTCCATCGACCGAGACGATGCGGGAGTAGCCGCGAGCATGCGCAATCGCTGGCTCTTCCTGCTGCCGGCTGTTTTCGTAACCTACAGTCTGGCATATCTGGATCGAGCCAACTTTGGCTTTGGTGCAGCCGCCGGAATGGCTGCTACGTTGCACATTACTGGCAGCCAGACGTCGCTGCTGGGTAGCCTCTTCTTCCTCGGCTACTTCGCATTCCAACTGCCGGGTGCAGCGGTAGCCAAGCGAGTGGGTGTCACCCGACTCGTCTTCGTTTTGCTGATCGCGTGGGGTATTTTTGCTGCGCTAACGGGCGTGATCCACGTTTTTTGGCTGCTGGCGATTGACCGTGTTCTGCTGGGCATTGCCGAGAGCCTGATTTTTCCGGCGATGGTCTACCTGCTCTCGAGTTGGTTTACGCGGGCGGAACGATCCCGCGCGAATGCCTTCCTGATCATCGGAAATCCCGGTACTGTGCTTTGGATGTCAGTTGTGACGGGCTACCTGATTCAGTCGTTTGGGTGGCAGAAGACTTTCATCATCGAAGGCTTGCCCTCCATCGCGTGGGCTGTCATTTGGATTGCCATTGTCCGCGACAGACCTTCGCAGGCGCACTGGATGACGCCATATGCGGCACAGCTATTGGAGTCTGCACTGGCGCAGGAGCAGGTTGGTATCGCTTCTGTCGGTACTGTTCGAAAAGCGCTTGTGCGGCCTGATGTGCTGTTGCTCTCCGCACAGTATTTTTTCTGGAGCCTGGGAATCTATGGCTTCGTTCTGTGGCTGCCGACGATGGTTCGGCAGGGCGCGGCTTCCACGATGGGGTGGACCGGCATCCTATCGGCAATTCCATACTTCGCAGCTGTTCTGCTGATGTCGCTCGTTGCCTATGTCTCCGACAAGACGCAGCGCCGACAGTCTCTGGTGTGGCCGTTTCTTTTGTTGGCTGGCATCGCGTTGCTGGGGTCATTTCTGCTGGCGCAGCGGAGCTTCCCCATGGCCTTCGTCTGTCTGGTAATTGGGGGTGCGTGTATGTATGCGCCTTACGGTCCGTTCTTCGCGATCATTCCTGAGCGTTTGCCTCGCAATGTGATTCCAGAGGTGCTCGCGCTGATCAATAGCGCCGGCGCGCTGGGTGGTTTTGTCGGAACCTACTTTGTGGGACTGTTGCAGGCTCTGACGGGTACGTCCCGTGCTGGCTTTCTGCTGATGTCGGTAGCTCTGTTCTGTTCTGCGATACTCTTTCTACCGATGGCTTCGAAGCCTCCATCCGAAAACGTGGGGCTCCCCGCATGAGTGTCAATGCTCTGCCAGTTTCATCCGTGCTTGAAAGCGATGCCGCCCTCTTTACTCAGGCCGCAACCCACGCCAAAGGCCCTGAGGGAGCACTCCCCATTACGCCGGAGATGCTGCTGACGCAGCCTTCGGGGAATCTCTTTGGCCTGACCCAGAACGCCGGCATGGGCTGGGAGCCGACACGTCTGCTCGACCCCGAATACCTCATCCTGAGCACGCATGGCGGTCTGCGCGCGGCGGATGGAACTCCTATTGCGTTGGGCTTCCACAGCGGTCACTGGGAGGTTGGGCTGCTCGTGGCGGAGGCTGCACGGGAGCTGCGAAACCACCACGCGACCCCCTTCGCCGGAGCTTGCACCGATCCCTGCGACGGCCGAACCCAGGGAACCGCCGGGATGCTGGATTCGCTACCGTACCGCAATGACGCGGCGATTGTTCTGCGCCGCCTGATGCGATCGCTGCCCACCCGCAAGGGTGTTTTGGGCATCGCTACGTGCGACAAGGGTTTGCCCGCAATGATGATGGCGCTGGCCTCGTCCGGGTCGTACCCCAGCATTTTGATCCCGGGCGGTGTGACACTTCTGCCTGAGGATGGCGAAGATGCCGGAAAAGTCCAGACCATCGGCGCTCGCTACGCGCAGCAGCAGATCACGCTCCAATACGCGGCAGAGATGGGTTGCCGAGCCTGTGCGACACCCGGCGGTGGCTGCCAGTTTCTGGGCACGGCGGCGACTGCTCAAGTGGTCGCCGAGGCGCTTGGTCTATCGCTCCCGCATGCCGCGTTAGCGCCTTCTGGCCAGCCAATCTGGCTGGATGCAGCGGCGAGGTCGGCCCGTGCGATGCTTCGGATGACACAGCTTGGCATTGGAACCCGCAATGTTCTGACCGACGCTGCAATTCGCAACGCGATGGTGGTCCACGCGGCCTTTGGCGGCTCAACGAATCTGTTGCTGCACATTCCGGCGATTGCGCATGCGGCTGGGCTGAAGCGTCCGAGCTCAGCTGATTGGGCGGCAGTCAACCGCCAGATTCCGCGTATAGTCGATGCGCTGCCGAATGGCCCCGGCAACTTTGCCACGGTACAGGTGTTCCTTGCGGGCGCAGTTCCAGAAGTCATGCTGCACCTCCGTCGCGCCGGGCTGCTGGATACTAGTGTGATGACCGTAACCGGCGAGACGATGGGGCAAAATCTCGATTGGTGGGAGAAGAGTAAACGCCGCAGCGTTCTACGGAATCGGCTGCAGGCGCTCGATGGAATCGATCCTGACGATGTGATTCTGTCGCCGGACCGGGCTCGCCAGCGTGGGCTGACGCCGACTGTCTGCTTTCCGGTCGGAAACCTCGCGCCGGAGGGTTGCGTCGTAAAGAGTACGTCGATCGACGCGTCGCTAATTGGCGACGACGGTGTGTTCCGCCATGTTGGTCGGGCTAAGGTCTTCATCACAGAAGCTGCAGCGATCGACGCGATCAAGCGCGGCGAAGTCGCACAGGGCGATGTCATCGTCCTGATCTGCGGTGGTCCGGCTGGCGCTGGCATGCAGGAGATCTACCAGATCACCTCCGCGCTGAAGATGCTGCCGTTCTGCAAGCACATTGCGGTTCTGACCGATGCCCGATTCAGCGGCGTCTCTACTGGCGCGTGCCTGGGCCATATTTCGCCGGAGGCGCTTGCCGGCGGGCCTATTGGCCGCGTTCGGGAGGGCGACACGATTGAGATCGTGATCGATCGCACGGCGCTGCTCGGTACGGTCAACCTGATCGGCGAAGCTGGGGAACAATTCACGGCCGAAGAGGGAACTCGCCGTCTGGCAGGACGCTCTTCGCGCCCCGATCTCGCACCGCATCCAGATTTGCCCGACGACACTCGACTTTGGGCCGCGCTGGTTCAGGCCAGCGGAGGCATCTGGGCCGGATGCATTTACGATACGGATGCTATTCTCGCTAAACTTTCCCAACCAACGACACTTCCGGAGCAGACCTCATGAAGCTTTACCGCACTACGAATGGCATTTTTGTTGAAACAAATGGCGGCTTCTTCGCCGTTGACGCACCGGACTGGACCGAACTTATCTGCGGTTCGCATTGTCACTCTGTGGTGCGTGAATGCATGCACGGCGAGCCGGTTTCGCAACTCGACCCCGCGAAGATCCTTTCCCCGGTTGTGGATCAGGAAGTCTGGGCGTCGGGCGTCACCTATTATCGCAGCCGCAGCGCGCGCATCGAGGAATCGAAGGACGCCGGCGGTGGTACTTTTTACGACCGCGTCTACTCGGCTGAGCGCCCGGAACTATTTTTCAAAGCCACCGGACCCCGCGTCATCGGACCAGGCGGCAATGTGCGCATCCGGTCGGACGCGAAGTGGTCTGTACCGGAGCCCGAGCTCACTTTGGTTGTGAATCCAGCGGGTGAAATCTGTGGGTACACCATCGGGAACGACATGAGTTCGCGCGATATCGAGGGCGAGAACCCGCTCTACCTGCCACAGGCGAAATTTTATGACGCAAGCTGCGCAATCGGCCCCTGCATTCTGCTCTCGTCCGAGCCAATGCCGTCGACGACTACCATTCAGATTGAGATTCATCGGGATGGCCAGCAGGTCTTTGCGGGCAGCACGAGCCTTGCGGAGTTGAAACGAGACCCGAAGGATCTTGTGCACTACCTCTTCCGCGACAACAGCTTCCCGAGCGGCGTATTCCTGATGACCGGCACGGGTGTCGTACCCGAGGACGACTTCACGCTGGGGCGTGGAGACGTCATCCGCATCACGATCGAGGGGATCGGAACGCTCGAAAATACTGTCGTTCAGGGTTGATTATCTTGTGGGGCTCGCCGCTAAAAACGGCGAGCAGCACGGCTTTGCGACTGGCCGAAACTCCATCAGTTCCGCGCGTGTGCCGTCGGGGTCGTACATGTTGATCTGCCACTTGCCGTCCCGGCCGATCTTCGGGTCGCTGTGCTTGTTGTTCAGGCGGTCACCGTTGTACAGGCGATTCATGGTGAGTTCGGCGTTTACCATTCCCAGGGCGAAGTGATCCAAAACCCCCGCCTTGTCGAGCGTCATGGCATCGGTGGGCTTTACCACCATGAACTCGACCCAATCGAGACCATCGGGCACCTGACTTGATATCCAGTCGGCGGAGTCTTCCTTCGC
>JAYVZU010000630.1:0-8755 GCA_043783075.1 Rhodanobacteraceae bacterium | reverse complement strand
GCAATCGAGGCTCTAGACCGGCGCCAGTCGGCCCCAGTGCGACCGGAACGGCAGCAATCTGGTCCCCGGCAGAAAGCGGTTGAGGTTCCTGCCGAAGCTGCTGTGGAGCCAGTCTTGGCTCAAATTGTAATAGTAGAGCCGAAGCTGGAAGTGAAGATTGAGCGACAGCCTGAACCCACTCCGGAGCCTCTACCGGTGACTCTTATGGAGTCGGAGCGCGACCGCGTCGAGCTGGACTATGAGCCCGCTCATTCTCATGAGGTGCTCCACCATGTGCGGGCTCAGTGGCCTACAGAGCACGACGACAGCTGGCATCTGTCGGCGTTCAGTCAGGTGCCGCCAGCAACGCAGGCTGAAGTCGTATCCTCTGTCGCCAATGATGTCCCGACTGTTTCTGACCCAACGGTGGAAATCGTGTCCCGTACCGGGATAACGTCGCCGGAAACCTACCCTTCAGACCCAATGAATGACAATCCAGTCATCGCATTGCGTGAGAAAATTACTCCAACGCGCTCGGGCCTGCGCCACGTGCAGGCGTCCGATGGAGATGCGAGTATGGCACGGAAGGCTGGCTGGATTGACAAGCTGCTCAGACGTGACTCGAAAGCTGTCGTCAGCATTATCCCAGACGACGACATTAAAGATTTGTCGTCCAGTAGCGAGGACGACTATGAACGGCCTCTGGCAAATCGGCTGGCCCAAATCTCGGGTATTCGACCGCTACAGCCGGAGATTTCGCCGATCTCTGAAATTGAGCCAAAGTCGAACCTCCTGAAGATGGTCCACCAGCCAGCACCCGCACTGCTGTTGGAGCAGGAACCAATAGTTGCGGCTAGCGCCGAGCCGGAATATATTGCCGAAGTCACTGATACGGTTGAGGTTGCGGCGCACCAGGAAAGCCCACTTTGGGTTGCACCAATTGCACCGGACCAGGTCGCGGTCGTGCCTGAACCATTAGTGGTCGTTCCTGAGCCCGTCGTGGTCCTGCCTGAATCAGTCGCTGAAATCAAGCCACCAGCAGCACGGAAGTTCTCTCCGGCTGCGTGGGCGACTCGCGATGTTGCTCCTCCTGACACCGCAGCCGTATCCGCAAGTGAACCGCACCGCCCGTATACCTTTCGCGAACTAATGGAGATGACGCAGAATGCAAAATCTGCGCCCGTCGAGCTGACGCCGGTTGAGCCGGCTCCGGTCGCGGTAGAAGCTGAGAAAGCCATTCCGCTTCCGATACTCGACCATGTGTCGGACTACAACTTGACTGCGACAACGGTGGAAGAGGTTGTTCCCGAGCCCGAGGTGGTCGCAGCCGTTGAACCGGTTGTTGTGGAAGCTGTGTCGGCGACGGCAGCTTCGCATGAGATTGCCGTTGCAGTCTGGCACGAAGAGCTTTCGGTACCGGAGTCACGGCCCGAGCCGCCAACGGTCTGGGCGCGCGAGCCAGAGTACAAGTTCTCCGAGGCACCAAAACCATTTCTCGATCCGTTTGAATCGAGATTTGTCGGCAGCGATGTCTACCGTCCGGAAGACGACATGGATGATATCGAGCCGGTATTTCAGGCGGCTTCCCGCAGCCTGACCTCCGGTCGCTGGGATCCGATTCCACCGTTGCGCCCATCTCTGGATGCGTGGCGTGACCGCCTATCGCCGATGCCGGTAAACAGGGCTGGCGCGGACTATCGCAAGAACGGTGCCGTGAAGGATGGCTTCAACTCTTACACGCCACAGCGCTGGGTCCCGGAAGAGGATGTGTTCGTGGCGCCAGAGCCGGAGCCGCTCTCGGAACCCGCGTTGACGCGCCAGTGGGGTCTGTTGAGCAAATTTCAGCAATCTCGCCTGGGTTCGTCGGGCAGCATCCCTGTCGCGACAGTTGGCAAGGACGCGGGTCGCGATTCTGATAAGCCGGAGTCCAAAAATGGCAATCGTCAGGGCTGACCGGGGTATGAATGTTTAAGAATATCCGTCAGGACTGGCACGCGCATGACTGCAACTGGACACGCCACGGCTTCTGGGCGCTGGTCATCTATCGCTTCGGTCGCTGGCGCTATGGAATCTCGTCGCGACCGCTGAGGTTGCCGTTTTCGTTTGCCTACAAGGTGTTGAAGTTTGGAGCAGACGCGCTCCTCGGGATTGAGATTCCCTGTGAGGCGGTGATCGGGAAGGGCTTCACGATCGAACACACTGGTGCGATTGTGATCAGTGGCGACGCCGTCTTTGGGGATGATTGCGTAATTCGCCAAGGGGTTACAGTGGGTTTGCGGAACCGCAATCGGCGTGGGTCGCCACGCATCGGCAACCGGGTAGATATTGGCGCGGGGGCGAAGTTGCTGGGCGATATTACAATCGGCGACGACGTGGCGATTGGGGCGAACGCTGTTGTGCTCTGCGATGTCCCTTCTGGATCGATTGCGGTGGGTGTGCCGGCAGTCGTAACGGCGCGCCGCAGATGAGTGAGCAGCACCTGATTTCGGTGGTGGTCATCGGGCGAAATGAAGGGGCACGTCTGGAGCGGTGCCTCGCCTCGGTCGCGGAGATGCAGACCGATGGTTTTGCGATTGAGACCATCTATGTCGACTCGGGTTCCACGGATCTTAGTCTGGCGATTGCGCGTCGGTTCGGTGCCAACACCATCTCACTTCAAGCCACGCGTCCAACCGCTGCGATGGGTCGGAATGCTGGGTGGAAGGCTGCACTCGGCTCAATTGTGCTGTTTCTGGACGGCGATACGATTCTCCACCCGCAGTTTGTCGTGGACTCGCTCGATGGCTTCGATGACCCAACTATCGCGGTGATCTGGGGGCATCGGCGCGAAAGTCACCCGGAAAACTCGGTCTACAACCGTGTACTCGATCTCGACTGGATTTACGCGCCCGGGTTCGTCCCGTTTTGCGGTGGCGATACACTGTGTCGTAAAGATGTCCTTGAGGCCACCGGCGGGTTTGACGAGACGCTGATCGCCGGGGAGGAACCGGAGTTGTGCCGACGCATTCTCGGGTTCGGTTCTCGCATCCTTCATGTCGACCGCGCGATGACCCGTCATGACCTGGCGATTACGCGATTCAGCCAGTACTGGAAGCGGGCGACGCGTGCGGGACACGCCTTTGCGGAGGTGTCGGAGCGGTTTCGCAATACGGAGAATCCGTTCTGGCTGGAAGATGCACGGCGGAATCGAAATCGAGCTCTGATATTGCTGGCAATCCAGATTGTGGCCGTTGTGTCCATTCCGCTGGGAATGGATTGGCTGTCCTCGTTGCTTGTTACGCTGCTGTGGATTTTTGTGTTGCGAACAGCATGGAAGGCGCGGTGGAAGTCCAATGATCCGATGACGCTGTTGCTGTACGGCGTCCATTCACAGCTGCAGCAGATCCCGATCTATGTAGGGCAGATGCAGTATCGGATGTACCGGGGGCGCGGCAGACAGGCCTCGCTGGTCGAATACAAGGGCAACTAGGCGAACCGCTTGATCAGGTCGCTGCGTTCTGCAAAGACCGCAGCATCGGTGAATCGGCGTCCGTTCTGGGCAGCTTTGCGAGTCATCTCCGCCAAACGATCCCGGTCACATGCCAAGTCGGCGATGACTCGGCCCAAGGCGTTCGTGTCGTGAATGGCCACCAACTCGCCACCGCCTTCGGTGGCCAGGAGATCAACGGCGTAGGCATTGTCATAGCCGAGGATCGGGGTTCCGCAGACCAGAGCTTCAATGAGGTTGCGCGGCGACTCCGGTGTGATGTGCGTAAAAACCAGGGCATGGGCTGACTGCAGCCGTTCAAGTAGTTCGGCATGGCGAATGAACTCGCCGGGAATCGTGACGATTCCATCGAGCTGTAGACGCTTGGCTTCGGTCCTTGCTTCGTCGAGCAGTGCGCCCGCTCCATACCATATTGCTTGAAGTTTTGCGCCGAGGTCTCGCGCCGTGGCCATGGCGCGGAGCCATTCGAGCGGAGCTTTCATGGGATCGAGCCGGCCAGCGTAGCAGAGTGTCAGGGCCTCTGAACTTCGAATGCCGTCCAGTTTTCGGGCTAGGGCTGCATCGTCGATCAGGTCGCTGGCTTTCGTGTGGACATCGTGAATCAGGTGGTTTTCCCTGCACCACGGAGAGTACGCGCGAAAGCAGTCGTCGCCGTGCCACAGGCCAAGCGAGCAACGCTGAATGACGTGGCGATGGCAGCGCTCCATCAGAGGAGCTTCGACAGCAATTTTTAAACGGCGCAAGGACGAGGCGCTGGAGGCTGTCTTTTGGATCACTTCGTGTTCAACGCGGTCGGTGTGGATTGCATAGCGCCGTGTCTGCTGGATGGCTTCGAGCGCCGCGACAGCAGCCCAGTCCCCGACGAGACCTCCGATGGCGAATTGCAGATGCTGGCATTGGGCGATGGAATCGCTGATGAGCTTGCGGGTTGCCGCATAGGTCTTAGCGAATGCTGCGGGCGTGTAAGCCCACGGAAGCGGTTGGCAGACGATCCGGTCGCGGTGTTCCAGGGTTTCAACGTCGCGCCAGCAGAAGCCCTTGAGGTTTCGGACCTCGGTCTCGGGGATCACCGGCGCGGAAACCAGAACACGCCTGAAATTGTCGGCCCAACGGTCGAGACCGTTGGCAGCCTGGCATTCGACGAAAGTCTTGCCTTCTGCGACACGGAATGGAACAGGCAGGACGAGGTACATGCTGCCGTCGCTGGTCATCGCGAGACCAGCGGCCGGGCGGGCACACCGCCGACGACAGAACCTGCGGCAACATCGCGCGTAACGACAGCGTTGGCCCCGACCGTGGCCTTGTCGCCTATCGTGACGCCCGCAAGAATCGCGGCTCCGCGGCCAATCCAGACCTCCCGTCCGATGACGATGGTCTGGGCTTCATGGCCCGCGTCGCGGATCGGCTTGCCGACTTCGCGGATGTGGTTGGCATCGCGAATGCTGGTGTTCTCGCCGATCATCGAACCGGCTCCGATGAATACGCCAGCCATGGCCACAAGGTTGACGCCTCGCGAGATAACGACGCCGTCCCCGATGGTGATGGAGGCGGTTCCCTGGGTCTCCAGATGAAGGTCAGGATAGAGCAGGATGTCGTTGCCGAAGTGAATTTGTCCGGTGCCGTAGACTGTCGTGCGACCCAGCACAACAACCGAGGAAGGAAGATGTGTTTTTAGATTTGCTGCGAGCGCGGCGTGGGAGTAGACGCGGCGAACCGATTCGAAAAGCTTCGAGGTGATGCGCAGCACCAGGCTAAGCGGAGCGACGATTACGGACTTAAGGCCCGGTCTCGCCGCCTGCTTTTCAGCATAGCTCACAACTGCTGGTGCAGGAGCGGCAGCAGGCTCGTTTCTTGCGACGATCTTCACCAGGGCCTCGGGGGCGAGACGCGTCCGCCCTTCGTGTCGCGCCAGGCCTGATTCATCAGGCCGATCATGGTGCGGTGGTGCCGTTCGCGGTCGCGCCGCTCTGGTTCGGCGCTGAACCGATTTCTGAGGACAGTGATCTTGTACAGGGATTGCTCCATCCACTTCGCCAGTCGGACCCGCCAGCCGTGGTGCTTGCGATAGTAAAGCAAGGTGCTGCGCATGCGCCAGAGCACAACCTGTGCAGCACGGGGTGAGAACTCCAGCGCCTTCAACTGGCGGGAGGATTCGCCGCCAATATGGATGACCTCGATGTCGGGCCAGTACCAGACCGGGATGCCGACCTTCTTCATCCGCATGCACAGGTCAACCTCTTCGTAGTAGAGGAAGAATGCGGGGTCGAAGTAGCCAACTTTTTGGAGCGCAGAAGGGCGCAGGATGGTGAAGGCTCCGGGCACCCAATCGACCGGCGCTGGCTCATGCTCGTTGGCCCAGGTGCGGTCGAAGCCGCCGAAGAACTTTGACTTTGGAAATTTTGCCGCCAGGCCCGACAGCACGATGAGATCGCCGACGACGGTATGAAAACAACGCGACGAGGGCTGCGAGACGCCGTCACGACCGATCAACCTGCAGCCGCCTAAACCGACCGACGAATCTTCATCCATATGTTGGATTGCACGCGGCAGGGCACCCTTGACGAAGAAGGCGTCAGAGTTGAGTAGGACGAAGTAGCGTCCGCGAGCTTCTCGCAACGCAACGTTATTTCCCTCGCCGAAGCCCAGGTTGATCGCACTGCGAATGACGCGGACCTGGGGAAAGTCCTGCTCAATCATCTCGGGCGAGCCGTCGCTGGAAGAGTTGTCGACAACGAGAATTTCGGCGGCAATGCCGCTTGAGTCGTCCAGAACCGATTGCAGACACTGACGCAACACCTCTCGCGTGTTGAAAGACACGATGATCACCGATACATCGGGCGATTCGCCTGGCACTGCCACTTGTACCGCGCTCAACGTGTGGGCTCCTGGGTTCTGGATTCTGGGTTGCCAGCGATGCGCGCCTGTAGACTTTGGGCGAGAAGTTCTTGATTGAGCGGAAGGTTGTATTGCGTGATAACACGTTGGCGAGCGGACTGGCCGAGACTCTTGCGGTAAGCGGGATCTGAAACAAGGGATTCGATGGCGTCGGCCAGTGCTTCAGCATTGGCGGGCGGGACCAGCAAGCCGTCGATGCCGCTCCGAATCAACTCCGGAATGCCAGCGATATAGGTGCTGACGCAGGGCAGGCCAAGCGACATGGCCTCCATCAACGCGACAGGAATGCCCTCTGCAAAGCTGGCCAGCGCGAAGATATCTGCCCGTCGCAACTGGGCAAGCGTGTGGGGGTGCGAGAGCGCGCCAACCAACGAGACGCAGTCCTCGAGTCGGTGAAGCTTCAGGTAAGCCTGTAGCCCGGGCAAATCCGGACCGCCGCCAATCACAGAAACGCGAAGTGAAACTCCGCGATCTCGCAGGATGCGGACAGCCTCAAGAAAAATGCGGTGCCCCTTGGCGGGAACCAGTCGGCCAACCGAGATAAGCTCCAGAGTCCGTGGGCTTGGCATGTTGATGCCGCTGGTCGTCATGCGCGATTGCGGCGTGAGGAGAAGCGGGTCGACACCGAGGCGGATGACTTGAAACTTCTCCCACTCGGTTGGATCCGTCCACTGGTAGAGCTGGCTACGGCAGAAATCGCTGATGCAGAAGACAAAGCTGGCGGTAGCAATCTTTTCACGGAGTTGGTAAGAGTCTACGTTCAGCAACTCCTCCGGACCGTGGATGGTGAGGGAGAAGGGAACTCGCCACGCCTTCGCAGTCAGCATTCCGACGGATGCGACGGCACCGCCAAAGTGTACGTGAAGATGATGGAACCCGCGGTGTTTCAGCCAGCGGCCAACCAGCAGGGCTTCGGCAAGGTAGAAGAGCCAAAAGGCGCGTTGGCGGAGTGTCAGATCTGGAACAGCTGCAACTGCTCGAAGACCCCTGCAAACCACGATTGGGTGGGCAATTGCGGTACTCGCCAGCTTGGCGAGGGAACTGAACCACTTGCCATCTTTCACATACATCGTGGTTCGAACTTCCTGAGCCTCAGCTGCAGGAAGCTCCGCAGTGGGCCTGTCCGGGCGATTGATGGAGGCGGTGACGATTTGGAGACCGCGTGCGCGGAGCCCCAGAATTTCCTGCAGGAAGAACGTGTGGGAGATAGCTGGATATTGGCTAAGCAGGTAGGCGACACGCACACTGGCAAGCGCGGCCCGGCGTTGGCCGGAGTCCTCTGCCGCACTGCGGGGGCGCTCGATGCGTGTCGTATCCATAGTATTCCCTACCCAAGTATACGAACACGCTTCGGAATTGGAATGCGACGAACGTGACAAATCCTCTAACCCATCTGGATAATTCAACTTGCGGCCCAATGTGTGTACTCTTAACAAGGGACTCTTAGGCGTGATTGCGCCTGAGGAGCATAGGCGCGACAAGGAAATAGATGAGCGACTGGGATCGGCGCGAGAATAATTTTGACTTTATGCGCTTGTCGCTCGCCGTCCTGGTGATTTACTCGCATGGCTATGCGCTGGGTCTTGGCTCTGAAGTTGCCGAGCCATTTTCACGGCTCACTCAGGGGCAGGTCAGCGGCGGAGTAATCGCAGTAGACGCCTTCTTCGTGATGAGTGGCTTCCTGATTTCTGCTTCCGCCGAACGCTCAAAAGGTGTCGGTACCTTTCTTCGCAAACGTGTGGCGCGAATCTACCCTGCATTTCTGATAGCTGCATTGTTAACCGCGTTGCTGATTGTTCCGCAGAGCGGCGGGACATTTCTCTACTCCGGCTGGCCTCTGCGGATCGGAGACTTTGTCTGGAAGTCACTATGGCTCACAGAGTTCAGCTATTCCGGAGTCTTCGCCACCAATCCATTTCCAAATGTCATCAACGGTTCGACGTGGTCTATACCGTATGAATTCTGGTGCTACATCGGGGTCGCTCTCCTGCTGATGTTTGGTGTGCTGAAGCGGCGATCCGTAGTGATGGGGTTGTTCGTCGCCAGCTGGATCATCAGTATCTTGTTTCGCATCGAGGGTTGGATTCTGGGCGGCAAACAGCTTGGTTTAATCTTCGGGCCACCTCAGATTTGGGCGCGGATGTTACCGCTTTATCTTTCCGGTGTGGTCTTTTATCTCTATCGCGACCGCATACCCATGCGCGGCTGGATCGCGGGTCTGTCCCTGGCCGCAATGGTTGGTGCATCGTTCTTCTACAGCGGATGGACGATCTTCTTTCCGCTTGCTGGTACCTATCTGACGTTCTGGTTTGCCTTTACCCCGGTCGTTCGCCTTCGACACTTTGGCCGATTCGGGGACTTCTCCTACGGCACCTATCTCTACGCATTTCCGAT
>JAYVZU010000629.1:0-8755 GCA_043783075.1 Rhodanobacteraceae bacterium | reverse complement strand
GAACTTGGCGCCTCCGGGCACCTTGGGATCACGTACGACAGTGTAGACATACAGTACAGCTGGCCCAAACGGATCAGGGTCCGTGTAGCCAAAATGCGACATTGAGCGCTTCCCCGTAATCATGTCCAGGATTCCGTCGCCATTCATATCGGCGAACGCTGCTGCGTGTGGCTCTGAGAACGTCACACCTCCTGCATTCTCAGTCATGAAGTTATCCATAATCATGTGAGTGACAAACGTGATCTTCCCGTTGTCGCGTCTCTGTTCCCACCAGGCCAAACCATATCCATGCCCCTCCACGGGGCCTACGACATCGACCAGCCCATCTCCGTTCACATCATACACAGCGAGTTCCGCACCGCCTGCTCCACCCTGCGACGCACCCCATCTCCCAAAAGCCTGCGGATGATAAGTCCATAGCGTTTGGCGACTACCCTTCGCAGGCTGCTCCCACCAACCATACGCGTTGATAAAGTCCATTCGGCCGTCGCTATTGATATCACCGACACCAAGTCCATGCCCGATATTGGCTCCCCATGGCCCAGGCTCGGAGATCTTCGTCGTAATCCACGGTCCTGTTGGATTGGCTGGGTCAGGCTTGGAGAAAGCAAGGCAGTTCTCAAAAGAATGGATAATCTCCGGCTTTCCATCTCCATCAATATCTTTCAATAACGTCTCTTCATTGCCTACGTGTGGCAGAACGACATACTGATCCCAATGGCGTCCCTCGCCCCTTGGATTGACGTAAAGAGTTCCAACGCCATTGCCAGCATTCCCACTCATCACCAACACATCGGGCCACCCATCACCGTTGTAGTCATAGGCTAAGTTCACCATCGAAGTCAGTGGATACTGGCTCGTCGGATTGTAGGACACCGGCGTATAAATCTCCCCGCGCACCTTGTAGTCTGGCCCAAGCCAGTAGTAAGGTCCCGCAATAATGTCTGGAATTCCATCGTGATTTACATCGGCAGCGGCCGCCGTCCATGAGTAGTACAGCGAATCCAGATGTTTCATCTCAAACGCCGGAGACACATACTCCGGGTCGCCCGCCAGCAGGTTCAGATCCTTATACCTCAGGTCTTTCACCTCCAATGAATCTGTCCCGCCAACATAGATCGCCACCGGTCCATACTTCCCCTGTGCGTTAGTGGTAACACCCGCTGCCGCAGCGCCTTCTCCCACGCGGAGCCCGCCTCCATTGAAGCTCGGAGTTACTGCGTCCTCATGCAATATGACCTCGACCTGGTTCCAGGCGCCAAGCCGATAGGCTCCCATGGGCCGTTGCATTGTTGCCGGAAGATCAGCCCCCGCAGCAAAGGGCAATACAGTGTAGGTAGAGGTAGTTCCGGCCTGTGGTGCAACCCTCCGATTTTCGCTCTCTGCTTGTGGAAGCTTGGTCCGCGAAGTCTCCTTACCTTGGCCATCCAACGTCACCGCATACGATGCCAGATCTCCCGGCGTAAGCGACAGATAGATTCCCTTCATCGAGCCATTTGGCAGCTTCTCCGCACGAAACAGGAAGCCAGATTTACAAGCCCCTACGCAGTGAACATTGGCATAGACTGCGACATCCTGAAATGACTTATCGAGCATCAGCCATCCGCCGCCCGACTGCTTCGGCGTCCCGGTAATGATCCCGTCCTTTGCCGTCCAATCCGCCTGACCCAACGTCTGGAGCCCCTGCAAGCTCGATCCCGAAAAGACCCAGTCGGCACGAAACGTGGGACCCACAGCGTGAACTGGCACGACAAAGAGCGCGGCAACAATGCCCCCTGCGAGTCGTATTCCTAAAGTCATCTTCATGCATGTCTCCTATGCGTGTACTTTATTGGCGTGAGTGGCGGCGACCTGGCTTAAACAGAAGGTCTAGCTCCGTGTCGGCGGACTAAGAACCAACGACAAAATCGATTGGCGTGCCGTAAAGCGCATTCGCAACTCAGTACAAACAGATATGGTTCTGCTCTGGCTGTTGTCAATAAACTTCTCCGGACAGTTCTGTAAGGAACTTCGGCGACCATTTACGCAGTCGCCGAGTCTTAGTCCTAATCTCGGTCCATAGCAGCTTGCGCATAGCATCGTTGGATGTCTATATTGGTCTGTCTCTGGCATGTTGCTAGTTGGAGATTCGTGATTGGCTAAGTCCAAATAACTATGGCAAATGTTCCCTCTGGAACTACTAGCATTTTGATATTGCGTCGGCGGATTGTAATCATTCCATCGAACGCGAAGCGACGAAAGGCGATGCGATGGCAAAGACGAGACGGGAATTCATAAAGCAGGGCGGACTTACTTTGGCGGCTGCTGCAACGCTCGCGGCTGATAGCCCACTCGATGCCAGCCCGATGAATCAGCCTCTCGGGTTTCAGACCTTCGAAATCATTCCCCACCTCATCGAGGACTGGGATGGCACCTGGAAGAAGATGGCCAGCTTCGGTTACAAAGTCGCTGATCTAGTTCAATTCAACAACTCCCCGACGCTCGCCGGCAAGTCCGCCAGTCAGATCTTGCGATCTCTGACGGATGCCGGACTAACCTGCACCAATGGACATTTCAGCTACAAGGCCTTTACACAGTCCTACGCGGACAGCGTCGCCTACGCCCACGATCTAGGCCTCAAGTCTGTCGTATGTGCTCTAGGTCCGCGGCGGTCGACCGCCGACGACTGGAAGTGGATGGCCGGACAACTCAGCAAGATTGGTGCCAAACTAAAGTCCGACGGCCTGAAGCTCGGATATCACAACCACGAGATCGAGTTTCGCCCTGTCGAAGGCCAAATCCCGTGGGACATCTTGATGAAGGAGACGGATCCCACGCTCGTCAACTTCCAGATCGACGTCGGCAACCTGACCTTCGGCGGCGGCGATGCCATCCACTATCTCACTGCATATCAAAGCCGCTACTTCTCCCTGCACTGCAAAGACTTCGTCAAAGGCAAGGCGAGCGTCCCGGTAGGCCAAGGCACTCTGGATTGGAAAAAGATCTTCGCCATCGCCCGCAAGGCAAATATCAAGAGCTACGTCGCTGAGGTCGGCGCGTATGGAGTCGCTACCCTCGATGGCACTCCCCTGGAACAAAGCCCTCTCAACGTCCTCGAGTCCTTCCGCCAAAGCTTCGTCTTCCTTGACAACATCAAGAGCAGGTGAGCACACTCGACGGCTTGTTCTTGAGACTTGCAGTCGAAGCCCTGCGCGTCAACAAGTTGAAATGAATCTCGTCTACACGTGTGCCTATTCCATCGGCCTGAGCCTTTCGCAGTGACTGTATAACCGGCGCGCAGCTAGCCGGGCTTATGCAAACAAGGTGATCCAGCATGAAACTTCGTCCGACCCGGTTCATCCGCACCAGCGCAGCTCTGGCAGTCGTCTGGCTGTCGATCACAGCCGCAACCGCCCAGACCACGACCACAAAGATCGTGACAGCTGCCAACACCTTCCTCTCCACGCTCGATGCGAAGCAACGCCAAACTGTTCTCTTCGCCTACGACGACGAGAAGCAGCGGACACGCTGGTCCAACCTACCCGTCAAGATGGTGCCTCGCGCCGGCCTAAGCATTCAGGAGATGAATCCCACCCAGCGGACTGCCGCGATGGCCCTTTTGAGGTCCGCTCTCAGTGCGAGGGGCTACGAGAAGGTTCAGCAGATTCTGGATGGCGACGAGGTCCTGAAAGTCGGGGACCCCGCAAGCGGGCTTGCTCCCGGTGGAGGAGCCCCACCGAACCTCATGTTCGGCAAGGAAATCTTCTACTTTTCCTTACTCGGCATGCCATCCGAATCCGCCCCGTGGATGCTCCAGTTCGGCGGCCATCACCTCGCGCTGAATATCACAATCGCTGGAGCTCAAGGCATCCTCACGCCAACGCTCACCGCCGCCCAACCTGCTCTTTACAACCTCAACGGTAAAACCGTGCGGCCGCTCGGCCAGGAAAGCGACAAAGGTCTAGCCCTTTTCAACACTCTCGATGACAGCCAGAAGAAGCAAGCCATCATCGGCTCGCGCATGGCCGATCTCGTCCTTGGCCCTGGGCAGGATGGTAAGGTCATTCAACCTGAAGGCGTGAAGGCAACCGCGATGACCGACCGCCAGCGCGCCATGATGCTCGATGTCGTGTCCGAGTGGGCCGATATCATCCTCGAGAGCGCAGCGGCGACCCGCATGGCCCAATTGAAAGCCGACATCAACGAAACATGGTTTGCCTGGAGCGGCCCCACCGACGGTGTCGCCGGCAAGAATATTGCCGCCTACTATCGCATCCAGGGGCCGCACGTCGTCATCGAGTACGCCCCGCAACCACTCGGCGGCGACCCGACCCTCCACGTTCACACCATGTACCGCGACCCAACCAATGACTATGGCCGCAGCCCAGTAAAGAAATGATGCGCAGCCTCATCGTCGCAGCGACAATGCTGCTCTCGCTCGTCGGAGTGGCATCAGCCCATCGCCTGGATGAATATCTCCAGGCCACCCTCATCACCGTTGAGAAGGACCATGTGCAGCTCTCCATGCGTCTCATCCCAGGTGTTGCGGTGGCCTCCACCATCATCACCAACATCGATAGCAACTCCAACGGCAGATTCTCCCCGGCCGAGCAGCAAGCTTACGCCGAGCGGGTCCTCCGCGATCTATCTCTCTCCGTCGACGGCCATCGTCTGATACCGAAGCTGCTATCAGTAACCTCACCACAGCCAAGCGATCTACGCGATGGCCTCGGCGAGATCCACATCGAGTTCACTGCGGTCCTCCCTCCCGGCAGCGCGAATAGGAGAATCACGCTCGAAAATCACACGCAATTCCTGCGCGCCGCCTACCTCGTAAACGCCCTCGCCCCAACCGACCCTGACATCCGCATCCTCTCGCAAACCCGCAACGAGCAGCAGTCGTCCTATCAGTTGGACTACGTCCAGTCCGGCATCGCACCACCACAACCCTCGCATGGTTGGCTCTCAGCAGTTGCCGCCGGCAACTTGTTCCAACTGGGCATGCACCACATCGCCGAAGGCACCGATCATCTCCTCTTCCTGCTGGTCCTTCTTTTGCCTGCACCTCTGCTTGTGTACGGCTCACGTTGGTCAGGAGTCGCCACTATGCGCGGCAGCTTGCTCCGCATCCTCAAGATTGTTACCGCCTTCACCATCGGTCACTCGATCACGCTGGCCTTAGCCGCTCTCGGATTCGTCCACGTACCCAGCAGGCCAATTGAGGTACTGATCGCCGTCTCAATTCTCGTATCTGCCATCCACGCCCTCCGTCCCTGCTTCCCCGGTAAAGAGGCTTGGATCGCCGCGTTCTTCGGCCTCATCCACGGACTTGCATTCGCCGCGACCCTGAATCAGTTAGGCCTCGCCCGCTGGGACCGTATCGCAGGGATCCTATCCTTCAACCTCGGCATCGAGACCATGCAGCTCGTCGTCGTGGCAGCCACCATGCCATCACTCATCCTGATGAGTCGCAGCCGCGCCTACCCCGCCCTGCGCGTCACGGGTGCCCTCTTCGCAGGCCTCGCCTCTATCGGTTGGATCACCGAGCGCCTCTTCAATCTCCACACGCCCGTAAACCTCGTGCTCGATACCCTCGCCCATCACGCCGTCTGGATTGCAGCAGGCCTGTTCCTCATCAGTCTCGCAAGCTGGCTCGACGTCAATACGCAGAATCAAGCCGCATCATTCCCAGCCTCATCCACGACATAGACCTTAGTTCGCCGGCGACTGCGAAGCATTCAAACCGGAGCGCCACCACAGCAGCTACGTTCCGTTCAATCGCCAGCTCAAACGCCTCATTCCGCCGCTCCCGCAGCCTTGCTGGCTGCCTTCTCGGTCTTGACGACACGAACTTTCTGCCCATCGGTCAGCGAGTCGGGCGGGTTCGAGATCACCGCCTGCTCAGCCTTCAGACCGCTCAAAATCTCAACCGTCGTCCCCGTGTCGCGACCCGGCGTCACCTTCACCAGATGTACAATCCAAGTGGAGTCCACCGTCGCCACGCGCAGTCCATCAGGCAACAGAATCAGCGCACTCACCGGAACAATCAACGCCGGCACGCCATTCGAAGTATGCAAATGAACTTCCGTATAACTGCCCGGCAGTAGCTCCCCAGCCTTGTTATCGACGTCCACCTCCGCCAGCAAAGTGCTCGTAACGGGATCAATCGACTCCGACGACCTCACCAGCTTGCCCTCAAACGTCTTGCCCGGATACTGCGGAAGAGTCAGCGTAGCCTTCACGCCGTTCTTCGCATCCGGAGAAAACACCTGCGGGACATTGATGAACACACGCAGCTTCCGTGTATCCGCAATGTCAAAGATCTCCTTGCTCCCCGTTACGCTTCCGGTCCCGGCAGAGCTCGTACTTCCAGCCGCAGAGATCAGCTGCCCAACATCAAGATTGCGAGCCGTAATCACGCCCGCAAACGGAGCCGTAATCCGCTCAAACGACTGCAGCTCCTCCAGCCGGTGTACATTCGCCTCAGCCGACGCCACCTGCGTGCTCCGAACCTCAAACTGCATCGTTGCGTTGTCCGTATCCTGCTCCGACACTGCATTCTTCGCAATCAAGTCCTTATAACGATCAGCCGTAGTCTTCGCCAATGCAGCGTTCGACTTTGCAGTTGCCAGATCAGCCTTGGCCACAGCAAGCTGCTGGTCAAGCTCTGGCGTTTCAATCAGCGCCAGCAGTTCCCCCTTGGCGACATGTGCGCCAATGTCCTTGTACCAGGCCTTCACATAGCCCGTCGTCCGGCCATAAATCGCCGCCTGCGAAAACGCCTGCATCTTGCCCGGCAGCACAACCTCGCGAGCGCTCTGCTGCATCTTCGGCTTCTCCACAGACACCGTAGGGGCAGAGTTGGCCTTCGTATAGTTGGCAAGATCATTGCTTTCATTCTTGCGATGAAAGATGCCATAAGCAGCCACCGCACCCAGAGCAAACAGGATGATCACCACCACAACAACGAGCCCGCCGCGCGTGACCTTCGGTTCATGTTGCAACTGCTCACTGCCATGCGAGGCCGTGTGGCGCGAAGGGGCAATAGCGTCCAGATCAGTCTTCACTTCAGGGTGATGTACGGTCTGATTCTCGTGCCTCATGCGTGTGCCTCCTCGTGCTGCTCAACGGAAGGCACTCTCCCGGGGACGTTATCGTTGCGGTGCATCAAGGCGAAAAACACCGGAACAAAAGTAAGCGTGCCAAACGTCGCCAGCAGTAGACCGCCGATGACAGCCCGGCCCAGCGGAGCGTTCTGCTCGGCGCCGTCGCCAAGCCCAAGCGCCATCGGCACCATGCCAATCATCATCGCCAGCGCAGTCATTACCACCGGTCGAAAGCGAGTAAAGCCCGCAGACAGCGCAGCCTCCATCGCACTCAGCCCAGAATCCAGCTGCTCCTTGGCAAACGTCACCACCAGAATCGAATTCGCTGTCGCAACGCCAACGCACATAATCGAGCCGGTAAGTGCAGGCACGCTAATGTGCGTCCCGGTAATAAACAGCATCCACACAATCCCTGCCAGAGCACCCGGCAGCGCCGCGATAATAATGAACGGATCAAGCCAGCTCTGGAAGTTCACCACGATCAGTGCATACACCAGCACAATCGACCCCAGCAGACCCAGCACCAGTCCAAGAAACGAACTACGCATCGTCTCGATCTGCCCGCGAACAACGATCTGGCTGCCGCGAGGCATGTGCTCTTTAGCCTTATCCACAATCGCATCGATCTGCTTCGAGACACTCGCCAGATCAGTCCCCTCGACCGTGGCATAGATATCGATCACCGGGCGGCCATCATAGTGACTCACAGTTCCCTGCTCTACACCTCGCGTAAACGTAGCAAGATTGCCCAGCAATTGCGGCTCATGCGAAGAGCCATTCAGCGCCACAGGAAAACTCTGCAACTGTTGCAAATTCTGCACGTCATACTGCGGAGTCTCCACCACCACGTTGTAGTTCACATGCGTGCGCGGATCCAGAAAGAAGCTCGGCGTTGTCTGAAAGCTACCGCTCAGCCCAACCAGAATATCCTGCGCCACATCACGCTGCGAGTAGCCCACCTGCTGCGCTCGCACGCGATCTACATTCACCGTCCACCGCGGAAGATTGAACGGTTGTTGAATCCGAAGATTCGTCGTCCCAGGAATCTTGCGGATCTGATCCATCATGCTCTGCGCCAGCGCATGGTCTTGTTCCAGTGCCGTTCCAACCACCTGCACATCGATCTGAGCCGGCCGGCCAAAGTTAAGAATCTGGCTCACCATATCCGTAGGCAGAAAATAGAACGTTGCTCCCGGAAACGCAGCGGCCAGCTTGTCCCGAATCACGCTCGTATATTTCTCCGTCGGATGATGGCCTTCGTTCAACTGAACCAGAATGTCCGCATCGCCGCTGCCAATAGGCGCCGAATTCGAGTACGACATATTGATGCCCGTATACGGAAGCCCAATGTTATCGACAATCGCACCCAGTTCATTCGCCGGAATCTGCTGCCGAATCACGTTCTCAACCCCATCGCAAAGCCGCGCCGTATCTTCAATCCGAGTGCCGGTATGAGCGCGAACATGCAGCTTGAACTGCCCACCATCTACCGACGGAAAGAAGTCCTGACCAAGCCACGGATAGAGCGCAACAATCGACACAATCCAGAACGTAACCAGCGCAACGATAAACGCGCCCCGGTTCTGCAGACAGACATTCAACACCGCATGGTAGTAGCCGCGCAGCTTCTCAAAGTAGTGTTCAAACGTAATCTGAAACCGCGTAAACGG
>JAYVZU010000628.1:0-2919 GCA_043783075.1 Rhodanobacteraceae bacterium | reverse complement strand
CTCAACCGAAGGCCCAGCAGGAGCTAACGGAGCAGCAGCAAAAGTACATCTCCGATCTGATTGCTCGCTACGAAACGAAGACCGCAGGTTCGAAGCGGCTGACGCAAGCTGGACGTGCGCAACTCTCTGATCCACGTGCTGTAGCTGGCTTCCGCCCGCAGTGGAAAGAGATGGTCTACCCACTGATCACCGACCGCGCACAGGGCTCGCGGTTGTGGGATGTCGACGGCAATGAGTACATCGATATCGTCAACGGCTACGGCTGCATTATGTTCGGTCACTCGCCGGACTTCGTGGTCGATGCGGTTCGGGATCAACTTGATCGTGGCGTAGCCATTGGGCCGCAGACGCCGCTCGCCGCAGAGGTCGCGGCGCTCATCTGTGAGCTGACCGGCAATGAGCGCGTTACGTTCTGCAACACCGGGTCCGAAGCAGTGATGGCGGCCATTCGCGTAGCCCGCACCGTCACCGGTCGCGACAAGCTGGTCTACTTCACGGGCGACTACCACGGCACCTTCGACGAAGTTTTGATTCGCAATACACCACGTGGCAGTGCACCTGTCGCGCCGGGGATCCCGCTTGATAATGTAACCAATGTTGTCGTGCTGGACTATGGCACGGACCAATCTCTCGAATATCTGCGTACCCACGCCGATGAGATTGCGGCAGTCCTGATTGAGCCAGTGCAGACGCGTCATCCAGAGCTGAAGCCGTTCGATTTCATACGCTCTATCCGCACTATCACCGAGCAGACCGGGTCGGCGATGATTCTCGACGAGGTCGTGACGGGGTTCCGGCTATCCCCTGGCGGTGTTCAGGAGTTCCTCGGCATACGCGCCGATATGTGTACCTACGGTAAGGTTATCGGTGGTGGACATCCCATCGGCGTGCTCTCGGGCAAGGCGACTTATCTTGATGCGCTGGATGGCGGAGCATGGCAGTATGGCGACGATTCTGGACCAGAAGTTGGCGTTACATTTTTCGCGGGAACATTCGTACGGCATCCGTTGGCAATGGCCTCTGCCCGCGCTGTGCTGCAGCACTTGAAGCACGAAGGCCCGGCACTTCAACACGCGCTGAATGCCCGCACAGCAGAGCTGGCGGAGTCGCTCGATCGCTTCTTCTTGGAGCGCGGTGTGCCGAGCCGGATCCATCACTTTGCGTCGTGGTTTTACTTCACCTTCCCAAATGATGCTCGCCTGGGCACATTGCTGTATTACGCGATGCGCGCCAAGGGAATTCACATTCAGGAAGGCTACCCCTGCTTCCTGACGACCGCACACACGGCCAACGACATTGAGACGATTGAGCGTGTCTTCCGTGAGACCATCATCGAGATGCAGGAGAGCAACGTTCTGCCATCGCTGGTTGCAGGTCCGGACAAGTGTTCGTGTCTCCATGCAGATGCTCTAGCAACAACGCCAGCCAGGGTTCCGCTCACTGAGCCACAGCGTGAGATTTTTCTTGCGGCCGCGTTGAATGATGACGCCAACTGTGCCTTCAACGAGTCGCTGACACTTCACCTGCGCGGCCCCGTTCGCCGCGCCGACCTCGCATCAGCCTTGACAAAAGTGTTCGCTCGACACGACGCTCTCCGCAGCACCATCAGCGAAGATGGCGAGTGGTTGCAGATCGCTGAAAACTGCAACATTCAGCCTGTATTTGTTGGCCTTAGCAGCATGTCAACCTTGCAGCAGGAAGAAGAGCTTACCGCGTCTGCAGAACAGGAATCGCGGACACCGTTTGACTTTTCGCAAGGCCCGCTGGCCCGAGCAATTTGCTATCAGCTTGCTGACGACCACATGGCTTTGATTCTGACAGCACACCACATTGTGCTGGATGGCTGGTCTGCCAATCAACTGTTCGAAGAAGTTGGACGAATCTATAGCAACGGTTCTGTATCGGACTTGCTGCCTCTTCTGCCGTTTAGCAGCTACGCAACTCTCGAACAGCAGCGCGGGGACAGAGGCGAATACGTCGCCAACGAAGTGTACTGGGTCGACAAGTTTCAGGGCCGCTCGCCGCGCCTTGAGCTTCCGACTGACTATCCCCGTCCGACGACAAAAAGCTATCGCGGCCGCACGCTCGAAGGCAGCCTGGGAAGCGATGTATACGCGGAACTAAAGAAGTCCAGCGCACGCACTGGCTGCACCTTGTACGTCACACTGCTCTCGGGATTTCAGCTTCTGATGCATCGTCTTACTGGACAGGCTGAAGTCGTCGTCGGCATCTCGACGGCGGGGCAGGCGCTGATTGAAGACGCCAGCCTCGTGGGCCACTGCGTTCACTTCCTACCGATGCTGAGTGAACTAGCCGAGGGCGTGACTGCTCGCGAACATCTGCGCGCCACCAAGACAGCACTGCTCGATGCCTATGACCATCAGGAGTTCACCTACGGAAGCTTGTTGCGGAAGCTGAAGCTGGATCGCGAACCCGGGCGTCTGCCACTTATCGAAGTGCAGTTCAACCTGGAACGCGTGGGCGCAAACGTTGTCTTCGACGGATTGAAGACTGAGATGCGGGCTAACCCGAAACAGTTCGTCAACACCGACCTGTTCCTGAACGTCATCGAGACTGCCAATACTCTCGAGTTCATGTGCGACTACAACAGCGATCTCTTCACTGAGACAACGATTTCCCGCTGGATGAAGAACTGGTCGGAGCTGCTGAAGTGCGAATCTCGAGCTGTCGATTCCCGCGTCGACGAATTGGAAATCCTATGCAGTACTGAGCTTGAGCAGGTCGTGGACGGTTGGAATCACACGTCTATCGATTTTGGCTCGTTCACCCCTGTGTACTCCGCCTTCCTGACCCGCGCGGCTGAGTTTCCGGCTGCGATTGCGTTGGAGTGCAACGGCGTTGCATGGAGCAACGAGCAGCTTGCCGGTTATGCCCGGTCACTGGCCCGGCGGTTGGTTG
>JAYVZU010000627.1:0-2921 GCA_043783075.1 Rhodanobacteraceae bacterium | reverse complement strand
TGCTGGCATATCTTACTGCCCCCAATGCTGCGGCCCTATTGCCAATAGGTCTTGTCCTATTGGCATTCCGACGTGCCTTTGTCCGGGGAGTCATTTGGTGCCTGGTATTTGTGTGTGGCCTCGTTCCTTACCTTGTCACGTACCAGACGAAGAACGGTCAGGTGGTTGCATTGGGGCATGCATCTCTTTTGGCATACTTCTCATTTTTCTTGAGCTTTGTGGGCAGCATTGCGCTGAAGGCTCCGATGTCGCTGGCGGCAGGAATCGTAATTCTCGTAGTTCTTGGTTTTGCGATACGAACCGAATTTGCGCGGACCCACCTTTCGGCCACGTTAGGCATCGTATGGATGCTTGCCGGGGCGTCTCTGGTGGCATACGGTCGGGCACATGCAGGCGTTTCCTTCGCGTTGACTCCCCGGTATCGCATCTACTCGGATCTGTTCGCGGTGTATTGTTACGGAGCTTGTATGAGCTGGATCGCGAAGTCCTCGCTCACCCTGTTGCGGCAGCGATTATTACGAGGTGCGGTGTTCGGGTTGGCACTGATCCATTGCGTGATCAACGATCTGCACGCGGTCTCGATTATGAAAGTGCATCGTGCCCAGCTTATGACGGGATTGGCACAATATCAGGCTGCCCCTGATCGAATGTCGCCGATGTATTTTCTGGATGAGACGACCGAGCAATTCTTTGTCCGGCAGGAGGTAGAGGCTCGCATCCTGATGAATGGTGCCGCTGCGCAGGGTTTGTATGTGCCGCCGCAAGCTCCCTTGTTGAAGATGGAGCCTTAGTCGCGCCGTTCAATTGAACTAGTTTCGCGTTCGTTCCGGAAAAAGGAAGTAAACTTTCCATAATGCCTTCACGACACCTTTCTCGAATCCTTGTGACCGGTGCGACCGGGACTCTGGGCTACAACATCGTTCGGCGTCTCGGCGCGGTGCATTCGGCAAGCCGGGTGCTTGTGCAGATGCGCAATCCGGATGCGACTCTATTTGACGACCTACCCAACGTGGATTCGGAACAAGTAGATCTGGCAGATTTTGGAAAGCTTGCCAACTCGGTGCGACAGTTTCAACCCAATGCGATTATCCATTGCGCGGCTTCGGGCGTGCGGCCGTCGAAGATCAGCTGGTTCGAGCAGATCCATTTGAATGTTTCGGCTACGGTCGCCCTGTTCCAGGCTTCGTGCGAAATTCCCGACTGCCACTTCATTCATGTCTCGACCGGGCTGGTTTACTCCGAGCAGGACCGGCCTTGCCGCGAGCATGACCCGATCGATACGCTGCATCCGTACGGAGCCTCGAAGGCGGCGGCGGACTGCCTGCTGCGGGCGGGGGCGGAGCGGTTGAAGCGGCACCTGACCGTGGTGCGGCCGTTCTCGTTTACAGGGCTGCACGATGGCGGCGACCGGCTGTTTCCGTCGCTGCTGCGCGCGGCCGTGGAGGGGAAGAAGTTTCCCATGTCGCCGGGGACGCAGATTCGGGACTTTTGCGCGGTGCAGGATGTAGCAGACGCAATCGTGATGGTGCTCGAAGAGGGCACGTTGCCGGGGCGGGATATCTTCAATATCGGATCGGGCAAGTCGATTTCGCTGCGGGCGATTGTCGCTTCGGTGTGCCGCCAGTTGAATATTGAGGTTGAGCTGCAACTCGGGGCATTGCCATTTCATCCGTATGAACCGATGCATCTGGTGGCGGATACGCATCTGGCGCAGTCGATGGGTTGGGCTCCGCGGACGAACCTGGCGTATGCGGTCTGGGAGTTGGCCCGGACGCAGTTTCCGGAGCTCGTGGTGACGGAGCCGGAGCAGTATCTGGAGCGGCACGGACGCGCTGGGCATGGTGCGGCGGTTCTTCATGCGGGGCGTGCGTGAGCGAACAAGTGGAACTAACGGTGATGATCCCGGCATATCGGGAGGCGGATTCGCTGCGTGAGTTGCTGCCGAAGATCGTCGAGGCAGTAGCGAAACTGACGCCGTCGTTTGAGATCCTGATCGTCGATACGCAGGAGCGGATGGACGATACGGCGGAGGTCTGCGCGGCGGCCGGAGCTCGGCATGTAAATCGCAGCGGCGGCAACCAGTATGGCGACGCGATCCGAACCGGGATTGAGGCAGCTCGGGGGAAGTACCTGCTGTGTATGGATGCGGATGGATCGCATAATCCCAGCTACTTTGCGTCCATGTGGGCGAAGCGGCTGGAGTGGGAGATCGTGATCGGCTCGCGCTACGCCGATGGTGGCCATACGGAGAATCCGGCGGTTCTGATCTGGATGTCGTATGTGGTGAACCTGACGTTTCGGGTGGCGTTCAAGTTGACGGCGCGGGATGTGACGAACTCGTTCCGGCTGTACCGGACGGAGATTTTGAAGGGCATGCGACTGGAGTCGAATAACTTCGACATTCTGGAAGAGATTTTGATTCGGTGCGTCACGCATCGTCCGCCGGCTCGGGTTGGCGAGGTGCCGGTGACGTTTGAGCGGCGCAAGGCGGGCGAGAGCAAGCGTAAGCTGGTGGCGTTCGCGTTTGGGTATCTGGACACGCTGAAGAAGCTGCGCAAGTTCCAGAAAGACGCGTTGCGCGAGATGGAGAAGGGCAGCAAATGAAAGCATTGATTACGGGCGGTTGCGGGTTTGTGGGGTCGAATCTGGCGGCGTATCTGCTGGAGCAGGACGGGCCGGAACACAATCAGGTCACGGTGTTCGACAATCTCTCGCGGCACGGCGCGGCGGCAAATCTGACGTGGCTGCGGACGCTTTCGAGCGCGGAGCATAACCCCGTAGCGTTTCTCCACGGGGACATCCGCAATGCGTTTGATGTGGAGGCGGTGATCAAGCGCGTGCAGCCGGATGTGATCTTCCATCTAGCGGGGCAGGTGGCGATGACGACTTCGATGGAGAGCCCACGGCGCGACTTCGAGATC
>JAYVZU010000626.1:0-26326 GCA_043783075.1 Rhodanobacteraceae bacterium | reverse complement strand
TGCTGATGATCGGAGCCAGCTTGTTCTGGATCGCATACTGTAGCGCGTAGAAAGCGCCGCCGCTGTTCGTTGCGTTGCCGGTGTAGACAAAGTTAATCGTCGCGCCCTTGGCAATCGCGCTGGTGTACTCCAAATCGAGATCCGACTCGCTCCAGTCGCCGGTCCGGGTCACGGAAGTGCCGGTCCCCGGGATCAAGGTCAGGGTTGGGGGGCGCACCGGAACTCCGGCAACGGTCTGAAAATTCGCAATATCAGGCAGCGTCACGGCTGACTGCCCGATGACCACAATTGACTGCCCGCTTCCGGTGTAGCCCGCGCTGTAAGCCGCGTTGATGTCGTAGATGATTGCCACATCGCCGGGCTGCACAAAGTGGTTGCCGGTCTGGTTCGACGTAAAGTTGGCCTTGATGTCCTCTGCGGGCATCGGGTGCATGTGCGAACGCGGCCGCGCATCCGTAAGGTGTCCGACGGACAGTACAGCCGGGGCAATCGCCGCCGGTAGGCTCACGTCTACGGCTGGGGCAAAGTGCGTCTCGCCATTCTTCGCGAAGTAGTGCATCTCGGTCGCAAACGCAGTCTCAATCTGGGCGACCGCACCCGAAAACGTAATCATTGTGTGATCGCGCGAGACCTCACCCACCGTGAAGCCCTGCGACTGCAGCCACGCCTGCACCTTGGCGATATCGGCATCCGCCGCACCAAATTGCGCGCCAAACTCCTCCGGCGAGAGCCACTGATGGAACTTCGGCGATGCCGGGTTCTGCTGCACCTCCACCAGCGCATCCAGCGCGGTCTGCTGCGCCGCACTGCGACTGAACACAATGTTCATCTGCTCAAACTGAGTCGTCGAATCCAGCCGGCCCGCTTCATCGGTCGCCTGGGCAAACATCGGATGCGATCCCGTCAGCGTGCTGCGATTCGCGTTGTCAATCGGAGCTAAAATCCGCGCCACAGGCTTCTGTCCAAAGCCCGAAACGGCGGAGACGGCAAGCAAAGTCACACATCCAAAAAGGGAAATGGCCTTCGCTCGCAATATTGCAGTAGAGGTTGTCATGGGTAAATTACCGTCTTTCGGGGTAGTGGAGCGATTCTATCTGGTCCGTTCGTCGTTGATCGGTTGGACGAGGTCTTGGAGCGATAAGATTACCATCGCTCGTCAACGAGTTGCGTTCAACGACGTCCAGCAAATCTATCAGTACGGAACACAGTCCGTACGTTTGACCAGCGATGGCAGCTTTGCTTCTGATCTCGAACCCGTCCTTGGCTCCATAGTGGTCGCCCTCTCAGACCTCTGGCACCGCTGTAGTTGCTTTTTTCTGCCCTAACCTAAACTATTCATCGGCAAAACCAATGAATTATTCGCTTTATCGAACATTTCATTAGCGTTTGCGTTCAGACGCGTGATAAAAAACTCCAACGGCGCAAGTCACTCATTCTTCGTTACCAGAGTCACATTCGCGAAGTCGCCGACACAAAACAATCTCTCGCCGGTATGTCACTGGGCCCCCGCGTAACTCCCCTTTCTTGAGGCTAATGCCATGATTTCCTTTCCGTCTTTGCGGTCCTCCTTTCGTTTGCTCGTCGCCTCCACTCTAGCCGCCGTTCTCACAGGATGCGGAGCTGGCAACTTTGGTAATCTCCCCATCAATCCAGATGCCAATCAGATCAAGCTGGAGGGCTTCGTCCACGGAGGCCAGCAGCCCATCGTCGGCTCCACCGTCCAGCTCTACGCTGCGGGCTCCACCGCCGACCAGTCTGCCGCCACTGCCCTCATCGCGGCCGCGCCCCTCACCGACGCCAGCGGTGCCTTTTCCATCACCGGCCTCTACACCTGCCCCACCATCACCACCGAGGTCTACCTCATCGCCAAGGGTGGCAACCCAGGCCTCCCCCCCGGCACCGACAACCAGCAATCCGTCCTGATGGCTGCCCTCGGGCCCTGCGGCAATCTCACCTCTGCCACCCACATCATCATTAACGAAGTCACGACCATCGGCTCCATCTACCCCATCACGCCGTTCATGGCGAGCTACCTCAAGGTCGGCGCGGCCCCTGCCAACACCGTCACCCTCGCCAACGACTTCCAGCTCATCAACCAGTTCATCGACACCAACGGCGGCCAATCCCCAGGCCCCCAGCTTCCCGGCGGCTTCACCGCGCCCGTCACCAATCTCAACACCCTCGCCAACTCCGTGTCGGCCTGCGTCAACACTGCCGGCGGCATCTCCGGCGACGGCTCGCCCTGCGGAAACTTCCTCCTCTACGCCAAGATCGGCGCCAACCCCGCCCCCACCAACACCGCCGACGCGATTCTGAATATCGCCAACAACCCCACCCAGAACGTCAACAATATCTTCCTCCTCTCCAGCGCCGCCCCGGCCTTCCAACCCGTGCTGGCCGCAGCCCCTGCTGATTGGTCCCTTAAGATCCTACCCAACATCGTCCTCACCACGCCCAGCAATCTGGTCGGTGTCGGCAGCCCCACTATGGGCACCATCTCGCTCGGACAGGCCGCGCCCGGCGGCGGACTCACTGTCAATCTCGTCAGCTCCAACTCCGCGGCCGTCAATGTCACCACCCCCGTCATCATCCCTGCCTTAGCCTCCTCCGCCAGCTTTAGCTACATCGGCGTCGCTGCCGGAACCTCCACCATCACCGGCACCGCGACCGGCTACTACCCGGGCTCAACGACCCTCTCAGCGACCTCGTCCCTCATTTCGCTCGGCACCATCCCGACGGTCGCTCCCGGCCAGGCTCTCGACCTCCCCTTGTCTCTCGGAGTCCCGGCCCCAGTCGGCGGTGTCACCGTCAACTTCACCAGCAGCAACCCAGCCGTTGCGACCGTCACCGGCTCGTCCTTCATCCCTGCCGGCCTCAAAATCCCGGCCTCGAACCCCCAGGTCACCGGAGTCACAGTCGGCACCGCCAACATTAACGCCACCGCCACCGGCTATGCTCCCGGAGCCCGCAACGTCAGCGTCAGTGTGACGGCCACCCTCCCCACCACATTCAGCGTCCCCGTCGGCATTCCCACCAACGAGACCCTCACCATCTCCGCACCGGCCCCCGCCGGCGGCATCACCTTCGCCCTCACCGTCGACCTGCCCTCCATCTTCTCCGTCCCGTCGACGGTCACCGTCCCTGCCGGTGCCACCACCGTCAACATTCCCATCACCGGCCTCACTGGCGGAACCACAAACCTCCGCGCCGACTCGCCCAATATCACGCAGGCCGTCTCCGCCGTCACTGTAAACGGCACTATCTCCGTCGGCGCGTCCACCCTCGCCACTGGAAAGCTGCTCGAAGCCAGCAGCTACGCCTATCTGGCCACCACGCCTCCAGCTCCCACGGCAATGACGTTCACCAGCAATAACCCATCCATCTTTACCGTCTCCACCAGCCCAACCGTCGCTGGAACCACTACGGTCTCGGTGCCCAACATCACCTCCACCAGCGGCGTCACCTATTACGTGCAAGGCATCGGAATCGGATCCGGAACCCTCACCATCTCTGCCTCCGGATACTCCAACACGAACGTCAATATCACCGTTGACCCCTCCGGATTCGCCTTCTACACCGGCTCCTTCGCCACCACCACTCTCTCTCCCAATACCAGCGTCAACATCGCCTCAGCACAGCTGAACCCCGTGACCTCTGCCGTCGTCAACTACCTCCCGGTCTCGCCCGCTGGTGCCACCTCTCTTGCCGTAGCCAGCTCCAATACCGCTGCCGGTACCATCGCTTCGCCAGACGTCTTTATCGCCGGTACGACCATCGCAGCCGTCGCCTTCAGCCCGGTCGGTTCCGGCGTCAGCAATCTGTCGCTCACCACGCCAGCCGGATTCTCGACCCCATCCAACCTCCAGCAGATCACCGCTACCGTCACCGCGCCGCCCATCGCCAGCCAGGCCGCCAGTGTCGTCTCCGGTGTTGGCATGGAGGTCTCCAGCTACGTCTATCTCACGCAAAACCCGGTCGTCCCCACAACCCTCACCATCACCAGCGCTAACCCCGCAGTAGCCGTCGTCTCCACCAGCCCCACGGTTGCCGGCGCGGCCTCCGCGAACTTCACCAGTGTCGTCAACTCCTCAGGCCAAACCTTCTACATCCAGGGAATCGGTGTAGGAACCACTACCATCACCGCCACCGCCTCCGCCTACACCCCCCTCACCATCAACATCACCGTCGATCCCTCCGGCTTTATCTTCTACTCCGGCAACTTCAGCACCACCACCTTCTCCGTCCCGAACACCATCTACGCCCAGTCCGTCATCCTCAATCCGGGCACCCTCACCGTTTATGGCGGAGGCCTCGTCAGCCCGCAGGCGTCCCCGGTCAATCTCGTCATGACCAGCGCGACCACCACCGTGGGCACCATCACCACAAGCCCGCTGGTCTTCACCGCCGGTAACAACCTCGTCACCACCGCCTTCCAGCCCGTCGGCGCCGGCACCTCCAACCTCAACCTCACCACGCCCGCCGGGTACACGACCCCTGCCAACACCACGCAGATTGTCGCAACCGTAACCGCGCCTCCAATCGGCCTCCAGACCGCAAGCGTTACCACTGGCACGAAGATGCAGGTTGCCAGCTACGTCTACCTCACCCAGGTGCCGCCCGCTCCTGTTACTGTCACCGTCACCAGCAGCAACCCAGCCGTCGCGTTGATCTCCACCAATGCCACGCTCGCAGGTGCAGCCTCCAATACCTTCCCCAACACGGTCAATAGCGGCGGCCTCACGTTCTATGTGCAGGGTCAGACTGTCGGCACATCCACGCTCACAGTCACCGCCCCCGGCTATCAGTCCAATAGCATCAATGTCACAGTTGATCCCTCCGGATTCATCTTCTACTCCGGAAACATCGCCACAACCACCTTCTCCGCCAACACCACGGTCTATGTCCAGCCAGTAGTCCTTAGCCCCGGCACACTCAACGTCGTCACCGGAGCGCAGCTCACGCCAGGAAATGGAACCGTCAGCGTCGCCATGGCCAGTTCCGCTACTCAGGTCGGAACCATCACCACGCCAATCAACTTCAACGGTGGCGACACTCTCCTCTCGGCAACCTTCCAGCCCATCGCCGCTGGCACCACAAACATCACCATCGCCACTCCCGCCGGCTTCTCCACCCCGTCGCAGGCCGGTACCACCCAGATCACCGCAACGGTAACAGCGCCGCCTATCCTCATCCAGACCGCCACCGTCATCACCGGCACCAATCTCCAGACAAGTACGTATGCCTACCTCGGCCAGACCCCGCCATCGCCGGTCACCGTTACCATGACTATCGCCAGCCCGGCCATCGCTACCATCTCTGCCACCAACACGGTCGCGGGTTCCGGTACGCTTGCCGTCAATAACATCGCCAGCTCTACAGGCCTCACCTTCTATGTGCAGGGCCACGCCGTTGGCTCCACATCCATCTCGGTCACCGCACCGGGCTTTGCTGCGGCAACCATCAACGTCACCGTTGATCCCTCCGGCTTTATCTTTTACTCCGGCAACATCAGTACCACCACCTTCTCCACAGCTACCACCGTCTATGTCCAGCCTGTAGTTCTCACGCCTGGTACGCTAAATGTCGTCTCCGGCGGTCAAATCGCTCCCGGCTTCGGTGGAACTCAGGTGACGATTGCAAGCTCCGTACCCGGCGTCGGAACCGTCACAACCCCCTTCACCTTCATCGTCGGCGACACCCTCCAATCGGTCACCTTCCAACCGGTTAGCGCAGGCACAACTAATCTGACGATAGGCACCCCGGCTGGCTTCTCCACGCCCTCGCAAGCTGGCACCACACAGGTCACCGCAACCGTCACGGCTCCGAACATCGGCGTCCAGACCAGCACAGTCACCAGCGGCGTCGGCCTTCAGGTCAGTACCTACGCTTACCTCGGCGTAGCGCCCCCGGCACCCGTTACCGTCACGATTACGGCCAACACTCCCGGCATCGTTGCGCTCTCCAAATCCCCAACTGTAGCTGGAGCCAACTCCGTATCCTTCGCAGGGATCGGCAACACTTCTGCTCTTAGCTACTACGTCCAGGGACTCAGCGTAGGATCCACAACACTCACAATCTCCGCGCCCGGATTCAATAGCACCACCATCAACATCGCGTCAGACCCGGCCGGCTTCATCTGGTACTCCGGCAACTTCACCACCACCACCTTCTCCGCCAACACGACGGTTTACGTGCAGCCGGTCATCCTCAATCCTGGTGTGCTCACCGTCTTCGGTGGTGCGGCCATCGGTCCTGGTGGCGCGGTCGTCGTGCCCCTCGCCAGCTCCATCCCGGGCGTCGGGACCGTCACCTCACCCATCACCTTCAACCCCGGCGATACACTCGACATGGCCACCTTCCAGCCCTTCGGCGCTGGCGCTACCGTTCTCTCCGTCGGTACACCCGCAGGCTTTACCTCACCCTCGCAAATCTCCACCCAGCAGCTCACCGCGACCGTAACGGCACCCTCAATCGCTGTGCAGTCCGCGAGCCTCCTCACCGGCAGCAGCCTTCAGATCAGCACCTACACCTACCTCTCCGTCACCCCGCCGGTTCCCGTTACGGTCACCCTCACCATGGCCAACTCTGCCATCGCCACCATCTCAACAGCAAACACCACCGTCGGCACCGCCAGCATCAACTTCCCTGGAATAGCCAATAGCAGCGGCCTAACCTACTACCTGCAAGGGCAGTCCGTTGGGTCGACGACCATCACCATCTCAGCGCCTGGTTATAACAATCAGATCGTCAACGTCACCGTCGATCCCTCCGGCTTCGTCATCACCAGCCCAGGAAACTTCACCACCACAACGGCGTCGGCCAACACCACCATCAACGTCCAGCCCGCCATCCTGAACCCCGGCCTCCTGACGATAAACAGCTACGGCGCCCTCAACCCGGGCCTCGGCACTGTCGCTGTCCCGGTAGGGAGCACCAGCCCACAGGTCGGCTCCGTCTCCACGTCAAACGTCAAGTTCACCGCTGGTATCGGTCTGCTCAGCTTCACCTTCCACCCGCTGACGGTTGGAACCTCCAACATCGTCATCGTCTCCCAACCCGCGGGCTTCACCGCCCCAAGCCAGCCGATCACCTACAACATCCAGGCCACGGTCAACTAACCCAAAACCCTCGGGTGCCCCATCTCAAACAGCATCATCTTTTGAGGTGGGGTCCACTTGACAAATCCGCACCCGAAAACACCCCGTCCTCCAGATATACCCCTACACCAAGTCCGGACTTAACCCATTTATATCCGAACTTTACATACTTCACGGGGGGGTACCCCTACCCGATCGCCTCCAACTCCTCCTCCGGCGCCATCTTCACCGCCTTCAGCTTCGAGCTGGTCACCAGATAAACCGCCACCAGAATCGCAGCCATCCCCCCATACTCAATCGGTACCATCCGCTCATGCAGCATCAGCGCCCCCAGCACCACAGCCACAATCGGATTGATGTACGCATAGGTCGAAACCTTCGCCACCGGAACGTTATCCAGCAAATAGATGTAAGCCGTATACCCGACCAGCGACCCAAACGTCACCAGCCAAGCAATAGACAGCACTGCCTGCGTCCCCCAGTGCGTCCTGTAACTCCCACCAGTTAGCCACATCAGCCCAAAATTGAAGATCCCGGCAAACAGCATCTCCCACGCCGCCGCCACAAACGCACTGGTATTCACCTTCGCCCGCCGCGACAGAATCGACCCGCACGTCCATGCAAACGCCGAGAACACCGCCACAGCCGAGCCCAGCAGTTGACTATTGTGCCCGCCCTCGCGCAACCCCGGCGACACCAGAATCACCAACCCGCCAAATCCCACCGCAATCCCAACCCAACCCTTTGCCCGCAATCCCTCGCCATTCGGCAGAAATGCCTCAAACAACGCCACAAACACCGGTATGACGGCAATCAACAGCGCCGCCAGCCCGCTGGAGAGGTACTGCTCGCACCACACCAGCCCCATGTTCCCCATGCCGAGCATCAGAATCCCAATCGCCGCCAGCATCCCCAGATCGCGCCACGACTGGCGCAGCCGCATCCCGCGAGCGGCGCAGATCGCCAGCATCAGCGGACCTGCGATCAGGAAGCGCATGCTGGCTAGCACAAACGGCGGCAGCACCTCCACGCCAAAGCGGATCGCAACGTACGTCGACCCCCAGAAGAAGTAAACGCAGCCAAAGGCCACAAGAATGCGGGTCGAGAATTTTGAAGTTGTACTCACTGGACTCCCTCTATCGTATCCCGTGAGCCTGCAGTCATCGCGCCCGCTGCTGCGTCATACGATAGATAGAGCTAAAGTGATGAGACGTGAGGATTACACCATGCGGCTTCTGAGTTCGATCATCGTGGCAGTCGTGCTGGCCGGCACCGCAACAGCGCAGCTAGCCACGCGCGCCGACGCCCCACCCAGGCCACAGCAAGGCTCCGAACAACATCGCACCCGGCTCATCCTCAAGGACGGCAGCTACCAGACCGTCATGAGCTACAAGGTGATCGGAAAGAATGTCAGCTATGTCAGCGCAGAACGTGGTGGCGACACCGAACTCATCCCACTCGACCTCGTCGATCTTGAGGCCACGAAGAAGTGGGAATCACAACACGCGGCAATCGACTCACTGACGCCGCTCGACCAGCGTCCCGCTCCAGCGCTCGACCCCGAACTCGTGAAGGAGGAGGCAGAGCGCAAGCTTCTCGCGCCAGAGGTTGCGCCCAACCTGCACCTCGCGCCCGAGAATGCGATTCTAGCTCTCGACACCTTCCGCGCCACGCCAGAACTGGTGCCGATGAACCAGATCAACCCCGAGCTAAACCAGCAGACCGGCCACAGCATCCTGCGGTCTGTCCTGAAACCGCAAGCCAGTCCCCATCAGCTCGTCGTGCTGAAGGGCGAGAAGTCTGCCGTCCAGATCCACGTCAACGACCCCGACTTCTACATCAAGCTCGACGACGCGCTTCCGCCAGGCGGCGATCCCATCACCGTCGACACCTACGGCGCAACCAGCCAGAAGACATCCAGGAAGCAGGGAACTCCGGACTACGTCATCCAGCGAGTCGACGTGCGCCAGGACGCCCGCATCCTCGCCAGCTTCAACATCGGCGCGCTTGGGACTGGCAAACATCAGGAAGACGTCTTCGAGACCATCCTTACCCTGCTACCTGGCGGACACTGGATGAAGGTCACGCCCAAAGAACAGCTTTTGGTCGGAGAGTATGCACTGGTGGAGATTCTCGACGAGAAATCCATCAATCTCGGAGTGTGGGACTTTGGCATTCACCCGCAGGCTCCCGAAAACCGCGACGTGATCAAGCCGGAGAAAAAGCGAGCCGTCACGCTCGGGAAGCGCGACCGAAACTAACTCCAGAGACTAGCGCAGCCCGACGATCCGGCGTTCTGGTTTGCTGGGCTTCAGCGCCGTCATCGACCGGATTTCGCCAGCAATCGCAACGTCATCGCGTGTGCTGTTCTTCACCTCGTACATCATCGAGTCCGCCGCACGCAGGATCGTGTGTACGGAATCGCCGTCTTCCGGGAACGTCGCCAGACCGAAGCTCCCGGTCAGGCGCAACGAGAGTTCGTCGCTATTCAGGAAGCTTGTATTTCTCAACCCGTCGCACATAGCGCGCGTCAGTTGAGCCGCCGCCGCCTTGTCGGCCGAGGGCATCAGAACCACAAACTCGTCGCCACCGTACCGAAACGCAGCGTTGTCAGGTCCCGCAATGCGCTTCAGCAGGTTGCCAACTTCGCCAAGCAGGCGGCTTCCGATCAGGTGGCCGTGCTGGTCGTTCACACTCTTGAAGTGGTCCAGATCGATGAACAGCAGGCTGAACGGCACAGCCTTCGCACCCTTGGCGACCGTCACCTTTTCCTCAAGCATCGTGTACAGCTTGCGTGCGTTATAGAGCTGGGTGCAGTCATCGGTGATGGAGAGCTTCTGGATCAGCTCGACTGACCGGGCGTTCTGAATGGCGATCGCAGCGTAGTCGCACAGGATGCGTAGGAAAGAGATGCTGTACTCGGAGAGCAGGTCCAGTTTCGAGTTCAACAACTGGATGACGCCGACAGTGTTCTCGCCGGAGCGAATCGGAACACAGGCGATGGAATGGATATTCAGGTCTGGGTGATTGCGCGCGAAGGTCGACCAGTGCGGATCGAGCGCCACATTCGGCACCACCAGCGGATTCCCCGTCGCCGCTACCCATCCGGCGACGCCTTGCCCCATCGGAACCCGAAGCCCGCGCAGTGACGACGATTCCTCGCCCACTGCAATCGCATAGTAGAGGTCATTCGCTTCGGGGTCGATCATCAGCAGCGACCAACGCTCCGGCCCGAAGAAGTTGGCCATCTTGTCCATGATGGCGAGCAGAATCTCTTCCAGCTCCAGCGAGTTTGTCAGGGTCCGTGCGACGTCATGGAAGACTCGCAGGTGGTCCATCTGACGGCTTTCGATGACTTCGAATTGGCGACGTTGCTTCACGCTTCAGTTGGCTCCGAAAAGATAACAATAGCCTAGTTGGAAACCACACATTCCGGGATGACTCAGAAGTTGCATCGCCAGTTGCTGAAGCGTCAGCCGCCGATGTGCACCATCGAACGCGACGGCTTCTCGAAGTCGGGCTCGCCGATATGATGGCGTGCTTCCTTGCGCATCACAACCTGTCGAATGTATTGCGTCAGGTCAGCATCCGAGGCGCCACGCATCATTCTGCCAGCCAGGTCGTGGTCCGACTGTGAGAAGAGGCAGGTGCGGATCTTGCCGTCAGACGTCAGGCGGATGCGGCTGCAGTGTCCGCAGAAGGGCTGCGACACCGGAGCAATAATTCCGATTTCGCCCAGACCATCGTCAAACGTGTAGCGCCGTGCCGTCTCGCTGAGGGCATTCGGGGCGAGGTCGACGACCGGGCGGAAGCCATTCAGCCGAGCCACAATCTCGTCCAGTCGCACCACGGCTTCTGGTGTCCACGAGCGGTCTTCTTCCAGTGGCATCCACTCGATGAATCGCACGATAACTCCCTCACGCCGGGAAAACTCGGCGAAGGCCTCAATCTGCGAGTCGTTGAAGCCGCGCAGTAACACACAGTTCACCTTCACCGGTCCAAGACCCACGGCGGACGCGGCGCGAATGCCGGCCAGTACACGGTCAAAGCTGCGCGGAACCCTTGTGATTGCGGTAAATGTTTCGGGATCAACCGCATCCATCGAGACCGTGATGCGCGACAGACCCGCATCTTTCAGGGGCTGGGCCAAGCCTTCGAGCAGATGTCCATTGGTGGTGATGGCGATGTCCAGCTTCCCATCACCTCCGCCAAAGGGGGAGCGTAGTTGCGCAATCTCGCGGATCAGGTCCAGCAGACCGTCGCGCAGCAAGGGTTCGCCGCCGGTCAGCCGAATCTTCTCGATCCCCAGCGATACGAAGAGCTTGATCATCCGCAGATAGTCTGCATGCGGAAGCTCGGCGTATTGGGCACCGTCATTGCCGGTCCGGCAATAGACACATCTGTAGTTGCATCGATCAGTGATGGAGACGCGCAGGTCGGTGATCTCGCGGCCGTGGCTATCGCGCAACCGTCCGATCGGCTGGTCTGCGCCGGTCGGTAGTTCGGACGGATTGTTGAGCACCGAAAGGGAAGTCATGGGCTACTTAGTAATCTTAGACGATTGCATTGCTCTAAAAGGTCTTTAGATTGTTGCTAAACCGACATTACATCAGCTGTGCGGATTAACTGAGAATAACCTGTTTCCGGGCGCAACCTCATAGTAGTATTGACTAAACTAACCGCGTGTGATTTGTGGGATACGATCCCACAAACGCTAAACGGGGATATATCCAATGCAAACTCCCAGCACTCTTTCTATCTGGCTTAGCGAACAAGCTGTGCCGCTTGCAATCATTGTGGCACTCCTAGGCTTCGTGATGATCGTTCTCTACACCTCTGCAAGTGCTCGCAGAGTGAAGATGAACGAGGTGCGGTCCGGCGTAAATGAAGACACGTTCGTCAACTCCCTGCTGGTATATGGGTTCGACCCCATCATCGCCCGCGCTACGTACCGCTATTTGCAGGAAAAGCAGCTCGTCAGCTTTCCAATTGAGGCCACGGACCAATTAGACGAGGATCTCGGCCTGGACCTGGTAGATGTGGACGAATCCATCCTCGACATTCTGAAACTGACAGACCGCCAGTTTCAACCCGGACTCAAATTTGCCCCGATCGTAACCGTGGAAGACCTTGTCCGACTGATTCAGGCTTCTCCGCGTAATTCGGCAATGGCCGCCTAAATATATTCGCTTCAACAAGATAAGAGCCGAACCCTTTCAGGAGTTCGGCTCTTATTTATTGCTGTTGCTGTGCGATCTGTTGCTGGCGGGTCATCGGTGGCGGCACATCGGGAAGAGCCTGAGCCTTCTCGACCAGAATCGACCAATCCTCTGGCACCGGCATCTCCTGATCCATCGCCGGGGTGCCCTCGCTTGGAGTAACGCGGACTGCGACCGTGAGTTCGCTCTTTGCGCGACCGCGGAACATACCGTGCGTCGGCGGAACGTCGGCGTAGTCGCGCCCGATTGCGGTGCGAATGTGACGTTCGCCAGCCACGAGCAGGTTAGTGGGGTCAAAACCGACCCAGCCCAGGTGTGGCATTAGCACCTCGATCCACGCGTGCGTTGCCGAGGCGGCGGAGCGGTCCGTGTCGTGGTGATTGCGGTGCGCCAGATAGCCGCTGACGTAGCGGCATGGCATTCTTAGCTTCGACCGGATCATGGTGATCATGATGTGCGCAAAGTCCTGGCACACACCTTGCTTGCTGGTCAGTGCAACGTCGATTGGTGAATCGACCTTAGTGGAGCGCGGTACGTAGTCGAAGTACTTGTAAAGCTGGCTGTTCAGTTCGTGGACGACCATCAGCGGGTCATCCCGTCGGACGACATTCATCTCGGCGGCCAGCTTGTCGAGCAGTGGAGTCGGTGCGGTGAACTCGCTGGGGAATAGAAACTCCCAGTAATCGCCCTGTTCCACCATCGAGTCGAGATCGGCCCAGGCATCTGGCGCGAGGAAGGAAGGAACCTCGACGGCGGGCGAAACTTCGACTAGCGACTCCGCCACGATGACTAACTGCCGGTGCTGGCCGGGGATGTCGAAGTGATGGATGTTGTTCGCAAGATGGTCGCGATAGCTGAAGACGCGGCAGCGCGGGCTGACGGAGAGGTGGAACGTCAGGCAGCGTTGATTCTGGTCGCTGCGCGGATGCATCCGCGTCTCCATCATGCTCTCGCTGACGGGTTGGCTGTAGAGAAATTTGGTCAGGTGTCGAATCGAATAGAACATTGCAGCCTTTCTCCTAAACGGTGGACCTAACCGGCCAACGCAGCCTGAATCGAATAGTCGACGTATAGCTCGTAGATGGTGTTGTGAATCTCGCGGCACTGCACCAGGATGGTGCGCAGGTAGGCGATGACGTCACCTTCAAGAATCTCTTCGACGCCGCTGTAGCTCAGCGACCCCTGCAGGCGACCGGCGAGCCGGCGAACGGCTTCCGCGCGGGATTTGCCGCTCTCGCGCTGGATTGCGTCGAGCGCCTGCTGCAGGCTGTCGATCGAGAATCGCAGCGAGTGCGGAAACTCCTCGTCGAGCAGCAGAAATTCGAGGATGCGTTCGGGAGTCAGGTCGGCGGTGTAGACCTTGCAGTATGCTTCGAAGGCAGTTGCGGAACGAAGCAGGCCCATCCAGTCGAGATACTCGTTGCCTTCGGCCTTGTCGCCGGAGGCCTCGCCCCAGAGATCCTTGTGGTAGGCCTCGAGTAGTGTCGCAGTGGCGCAGGCGCGCTCGATGTAGCGGCCCACCTGGATGAATCGCCAGCCCTCGCCGTGGCTCATGGTCGAGTCGCTGACGCCCTGGAACTGGTGGACGCCATCCATCACCTGCTGCAGGAACTCGGTTGGCTGGTCGGGTTCCATCCCCATGGTGCCGGGCTCGGGCGACTTGTATAGACCGGGCAGCGTGATGGCGAGGTAGAGGCTGTTCAGCCGGTGCCACTGCTCGGTGGAGATCTGCTCGCGAACATGGCGGGCATTCTCGCGCGCCATGGTGATGAGCGAGATGATCGACTGGCTGGCTTCGGTATCGAAGCAAAGCTGCCGCGTCAACTCATAGGGATCGCCCTTCCAGACGATGTCCTTGGGGTTACCGAGCGCCTGTAGTACGCGCTGCCAGCGCCGCTCCGCGCTCTCGGCGTTCTCGTCGAGCATCAGGTTCAGGTTAACGTCGAGCAGACGCGTCGTATGCTCGGCGCGCTCGAGGTAGCGGCTCATCCAGTACAAACTATCGGCTACACGTGACAGCATCCGCTCCCCTTTACTAGCTCAAAACCCAGGTATCTTTGCTTCCGCCACCTTGACTGGAATTCACGACCAACGAACCGCGCTTCAATGCAACGCGCGTCAGTCCGCCGGGTACGATCGATACCTTGTCGCCGTACAGAACGTAGGGCCGCAGATCGACGTGGCGTGGCTCGAGTTCGTCGCCGATCAGGCATGGTGCGCGGGAGAACGAGATGGTCGGTTGCGCGATGTAGTTTCTGGGGTCGGCCTCGATCTTCTCGGCGAACTCTGCACGTTGGGCTGCGGTCGATTGTGGGCCAATCAACATGCCATAGCCGCCGCTCTCGCCCACTGCCTTGACGACTAGCTTGTCGAGGTTGGCGAGGACGTGCTGCCGTTCCTTGGGACGCGTCAACAGGAAGGTCTCGACGTTTTTGAGGACGGGCTCTTCGCTGAGGTAGTACTTGATGATGTCGGGAACATAGGCGTAGAGGGCCTTGTCGTCCGCCACCCCGGTACCGAAGGCGTTGGCCAGCGTGACGTTTCCGGCGCGGTAGGCATTGAACAGACCGCTGACACCGAGGATCGAGTCACCGCGGAAGGCGAGCGGGTCGATAAAGTCGTCGTCCACGCGGCGGTAGATGACGTCCACGCGACGCAGACCGCTGGTGGTCCGCATGTAGACGATATTGTCGTGCGTGACGAGGTCGCGGCCTTCGACCAGTTCAATTCCCATCTGGCGCGCTAGGTACGCGTGCTCGAAGTAGGCTGAGTTGAAGACGCCCGGCGAGAGTAGCACGATGTTCGGCTCCGGCCGGCCTTCCGGCGACAGGGAACGCAGCGTCCCGAGCAGAAGCTGGGTGTACTGCTCGATCGGCTTGACGTTGTAGGTGCGGAAGAGCTGCGGGAAGATGCGCTTCATGACGCGGCGATTGGTGAGCATATAGCTCACGCCGCTGGGTACGCGCAGATTGTCTTCCAGCACCACGAAGTCGCCATTTTCCAGGCGGATGAGGTCCGTTCCGCAGACCGCGACGTAGACGTTGCGCGGAACCTGTAGCCCGATCATCTGGCGGCGGAAGTGTTTGCAGCTATAAACTATGTCGCGCGGCACGATGCCGTCGGCCAGAATGCGGCCTTCATTATAGATATCGCGCAGAAACATATTGAGCGCTGTAATCCGCTGCGTCAGGCCAGCTTCCACCTTTGCCCACTCCGCGCTGGTGATGATGCGCGGCAGCAAGTCGTAGGGAAAGATCTGCTCGGTCCCCTCGTCGCGCCCGTAGACCGTGAAGGTGATGCCCTGATTGAGAAAGCTCAGATCCGCCGCCTGCTTTCGCCGCTGCAGTTCGCCATCAGGCAGCGAACCGAAATGACTTAGAAGAGGTTCGTAGTGCTCATGCAGCCTATCTGGTCCCGCGAACATCTCATCATAGGCATGGTCCAGTAAATAATTCTTCAGGGCCGACCGATCGAAGGTTTGGGTGTGGGATGGAGTCATCGGAACTTTGAGTATAAGCTGCAACGCGCATTTGACCAGAAAACAAAAAAATACCTTTTTGGGTAAGCCTCCCGAGTCTGTCTAACTCCTTTCGATTCTCCATCTTTATGTCGTTTTTATGTGCCTTTTGGATAGCCAAAATGAACCAGTCCCGTCCGTTCATCGTCCGCATTATCGCAGTTTTTATCTGCGCCGCTGCTCTTCTGGTTCCAACGTCGGCCCATGCTTACTCGGTCCTGTCGCATGAGGAAGTGGTGGATATGGCGTGGAAGACCAACATCGTGCCCATGCTGAAGCAGCGGTTTCCCGGCATATCGGACGATGAAATTCGGCAGGCACACGCCTACGCCTACGGCGGGTCGGTCATACAGGACATCGGGTACTACCCGTTTGGATCGCACTACTTCTCCGACCTGCTGCACTACGTCCGGCCGCAGGAGTTTGTCGAGGCTCTGATACGCGACTCCACCACACCGAATGAGTACGCCTTTGCCCTGGGCGCGTTAGCGCACTTTAGTGGCGACATCATCGGTCATCCCGCCATCAATCGCATTACCGCAATGGAAAATCCGCCGCTCAGGCATCGCTTTGGGTGGATCGTGACCTACGGCGAAGATCCTTTGGCGCACATTCGGACGGAGTTTGGCTTCGACGTGGTGGAGGTGGCCCAGGGCCACTACTCGCAGGAGAACTACCGCGACTTCATCGGCTTTCAGGTGGCGAAATCCCTGATGGATCGCGCATTTCAAGAGACTTATGGGATTCCGGTCAGCTCTGTCTTGACGCGTGAGGATATGGCCATCAGTTCGTATCGCCGCGCCGTCTCGTCGCTCATTCCCAAGATGACCCGGCTTGCGTTCGTCAGCTACAAGAAGGAGATTCAGCAGGCGGCGCCGGGTATGGAGAAGAGGAAGTTCCTGTATCGGCTAAACCAGACGGAGTTCAAGAAGGACTTCGGAAACGAGTATTACCGCACCGGATTTTGGGGACATGTTGTGGCATTTTTGTTGCGGATGGTCCCAAAAGTTGGCCCATTCAAAGGCCTGCGTGTGACCGTGCCTGACGCGCAGGAACAGACGATCTACATCACGAGCATCAACGCGACCGTGGACAGGTATCGCAGCTACCTTGCCCAGGTTCATGCGGCATCAGCGCCGTTGCCACCGCCCGATCCAAAGGATGCGGAAGCCGCTCGCAAGGCCGCCGACGCGATTGCAAAAGATGCAACTGCCGCTCAGCGTCTGGCCGATGGAGCCAAGGATGCAGAGGAGAAGGCAAAGCTACAAAAGGCTGCGGAGACCGTCGCCAAGACCTCCGAGAAGGCGACAGCGGCGGCCGATCGGACAGAGGCGAAGGTGGAGCTGGCACTCCAGTCTGGGGATACGCAGGCATCAGCGAACGCAATTCCCGCCGGAACCCCGATCAAGCCTCCGACGACGCCTATTCTCCCCGAGCTTGATCTGGATACTGGCCAGCCTTCGTCAGTGGGCGAGTACGCGCTGGCTGACGAGACCTATGCTCAATTACTTCATCAATTAGTGCAGCCGGCAGGCGCGGTGTCGATCGACGGACGTCTAGAGGCTGCGATTCAGCAGTTTTTCAGTCATCGGGTTGCCTCCAGCGCGCCGCCGCCGTCGCGAAAGGTGGCGAAAAAGGCCGCAGCCGCAGCCGCGCAAGTCGAGAGCGATCTTGCGGCACTTAAAGCGCTTCCAGCGGCTGCATTGGCTGAGAATGTGAAACCTCAAACAATACGGCCATAGTGGAGAGAAGTTGGTTCGCGGATTGAATCTGAACCTCCGTGGCGAATCAGATCCTGCTACTCAGGTCATTATTCCGTTTTTAATCCGTTCATAGCCCCGTTACAGCCTGCTTTCGAAGTGCGACCAAGCCCAGCCTGTTAGACTACTAAGAGCGCGCATTTTCCATTGCAGCCCCACATTCAACCAGCGCACAAGAATAGGAAGTAGCCCCGCCGTGAGTTCCGCAACCGCAGAAGCCATTCGCAATATCGCCATCATCGCCCACGTTGACCACGGCAAGACCACTCTGGTCGACGCCATGCTCCGCCAGTCCGGTACCTTCCGCTCGAACGAAGCTGTCACCGAGCGCGTCATGGACTCGAACGATCTCGAAAAAGAGCGCGGTATCACCATCCTCGCGAAGAACACCGCGATCCACTACAAGGACTCGAAGATCAACATCGTCGACACCCCGGGCCACGCCGACTTCGGCGGCGAAGTAGAACGCGCCTTGAAGATGGTCGACGGAGTGGTTCTGCTGGTCGACGCATCGGAAGGTCCGCTGCCGCAGACGCGCTACGTGCTCTCGAAGGCTCTTGAAGCCAAGCTGACGCCGATTGTGGTCATCAACAAGATCGACCGTCCCGACGCGCGCCCGCAAGAGGTTTTGAACGAGGTCTATGACCTGTTCATCGATCTGGACGCCGACGAGTCGGTTCTGGAATTCCCGGTTATCTACACCAACGGTAAAGCCGGTACGGCAACCATGGACCTCAACGTCCCGGGCACCGACCTGCAGCCGCTGTTCGAGTTGATTTTCAAGACGATTCCTGCTGCGCCCGGCACTGCCGAAGGCGATCTGCAGGTCCTCGTCACGAACCTCGACTACTCCGACTACCTCGGACGTCTGGCGATTGCGCGCGTCTTCAACGGCACGCTCAAGACCGGTCAGGAAGTCAATCTCTCCCGAATCGACGGCACGCTGACCCCGGTCAAGGTCACCAAGCTCTTCACCTTCAACGGCCTGAAGCGCGAGGACACGACCGAGACCACGGTTGGCGATATCGTCGCCATCGCCGGCATCCCGGGTATCACCATCGGTGAGAGCTTTTGCGCGCTCGAGAACCCGAAGCCGCTGCCAGTTATCACGATCGACGAACCGACGATTGCGATCAATTTCTCGGTCAACAACTCGCCGTTCGCCGGTCGCGAAGGCAAGTACGTTACGTCGCGCAACATCAAGGACCGTCTGGAGCGCGAGCTTCTGACAAACGTCTCGATCAAGATGGAGCCGACCGAGACCGCCGATACTTTCAAGGTGCTCGGCCGTGGCGAACTGCAGCTTTCGGTGCTTATCGAAATGATGCGCCGCGAGGGCTTTGAGCTGCTCGTCTCCCGCCCGACGATTGTCACCAAGCGCGTCAACGGCGAACTGATGGAGCCGTCTGAAATCCTTACGATCGACATTCCGGAGAACTTCGTCGGAACCGTCATCGAGCGCCTCGGACCGAGAAAAGGCGAGATGGTTAAGATGGCGAATCACGGGTCTGGTCGGGTAAGGATGGAATTCAAAGTCCCGTCCAGAGGTCTCATCGGCTTGCGCAACGAAATGCTCACCGAGACTCGCGGAACGATCGTCATGAACTCGATTGCCGGCGAATACATCCCCTACCAGGGTGAGATTCCGCAGCGTCCGTCCGGAGCTCTCATCTCCGACCGTCAGGGCACCACGACCACCTACGCCATGGACGGCGTTCAGGCTCGCGGCGTTCTGTTCATCGGCGACGGTGTTGAAGTGTACGAGGGCATGCTGGTCGGCGAACACTCGCGCGACAACGATCTCGACGTCAACGCAGTCCGCGAAAAGAAGCTCACCAACATGCGCGCTTCTGGTTCGGACGACGCTCTCCGCCTGGTCCCGTTCAAGGTCCTGACGCTCGAGCAGTCGATCGAGTTCATCGCCGACGACGAACTGGTCGAGGTAACTCCGAAGTCGATCCGCATGCGGAAGAAGGTACTGCAGGCGAATCGCCGTCCCAAGGGCACACGCGGCGGCTCAACCCTCGACTAATCGAAACCAACCCTAAGGGTGCCCCATGTTCGACGCCGTCTCATCGCGTCGACCATGGGGTTTCTCCTTTAACTTCGGCCTACCAGCTGTAGTGCGCGGTGTAAGTCACCTTCACCTCACCTGCAGCCGCAACCGTTACGGGAAACTCAATCGTGTTGCTGTCGCGCTTGGTGTAGTCGGTGGATTTCGTCGGGATTCCCCAGTTCTGGCCGCGGTTCATGTGTTCGACAATCGCGACTTTCACCGGCGTGGTCTTCTGATTCTTGACTGTGATCTCAAACGTCTCGTCGATGGTGTGGGCGCGCTGGTCGACGTGGAAGTCGGTCTGCTTGCGAGTGCCGGTGACGTCGAATGCGGACCCGACGGGGACTTTGACGGTCTCATCCGTGGGTGTGTGGGGGATGGTGCCCTCGCCGACGAACTCCATTTGGCCGCCGGAGTCGCGGCGATAGAGCCGGATGCGGCCCGCGGGCAGCGGCATGCCGAGGTGGTTGGCGACGGCGTTCTTGATCTCTGCGCGGACGTTTACCTTGGTGTTGGAACCTGCGCCGAAGGCCTGCTGGTCGTTGTGATAGCCGCTGTAGAAGTTAATATAGCCCGTATTGCCGCCGTCGTACTCGTAGATGCGGGACATGGAGACGTCGCCGGATTCGAGGAACTGGACCTGCTTGGTCTCGCCGGAGCGCAGGCTGACGGTGCGGTTCAGGTCGTAGAGGTGGAAGTCGTCGAAAGCTTGCTGGGTGACCTGAGGTGCGGGGGCAGCCATGGCAGCCACTATGTCTAATCTGTCAAATTTCTTAGCCCGTCCCATTTGCTCCTGGATCATGGCCACATCGCCAGCCATTAGCTTGATGGTCGCCTGCGGGAACTCGGTGCCGCTGTTGTTCTGGATCGTCACCCAACCCATCACGTCGACTTTCTCACCCCCGGTAACGTCTTTCGACTCCGGTGCGACGACGTTGTAGGTCGCTTGCCAGCTCATGCCGCGCGTGATGTAGGCCAGTTCGGCGGCGAGGTGCGCGGGCTTGGCGGAGTAGATCTGCCAGCGGAGTGTCGGCTTCAGCAGCAGACCGTCGGTTGAGGCAGGGAAGAGCGGTGTTCCAGGGAGTTCGAACTGCATGGTGCCGTTCGATTCGATCAGCGGGGGTTGGGTCGCGCGGATGATCTTGCCGTCCACGGTGATGAGCTTGCCATCTTGCGTGCGGCCCTGCGAGAACTGGATTGTCTTGCCTTCGTTCTTCTGCAGCAGCGACTGCTGGTCGATCACTCCGGCGTCATAATTCTGCTCGTCAATCTTGAAGGCGACCTTGCCCGCAGCGTCGCGCAGCACGACGGAATCCGGCTCGAGCTGAGTCGTGACGTTGGTGGTGGTCACCTGGTTCGTACCGGACGTGAGGTTCATGTCCACCGTCGTGCGGGCGACGGCAAAGTCCTGGTTGTAGATGGTGAGGGCCGTCGCGCCTGCTCCACCCTGTTGGGCTGCGGCTGCACTGGCGAGCGTGAGGGTGAGCATTGCAGTACCGAACTTGGTCATGATTTATCTCTCCAGCAGTAGGACGGTCGCCGGAGGGAACTTGCAAGATTTATTTTTCGCGCACGGCTTCCGAGATCAGACCCGCCATGTCGCGGCCTTCCTTGGTCCCCAACCGCGTCAGGCCTTCCACCGCACCCTGACGATCCGCCTCGTTACGATTCTGGCTCACCTTCCACTTGCCTTCAAGCTTCCGGATGGGTAATTCAAACCCTACGATCCCCTTTAGAAGCGTCGCGATGAACTCGGCGGGCGCGTCGCTGACTCTCCAAGGCATCGGCGACGCGGCTTCGTGGGTATTGGTGAGTGAGTTCAGGTGGGCGAGCAGCCATTCGGCATCTTCGACGATCCGCAGCGGACCGGACGCGTGGACCACGACGTAGTTCCATGTTGGAACCTCTTTGCCGTCGTCCAGCTTGCCGGGATACCAGTTTGGCGAGATGTAGTGTTGCGGGCCGGAGAAGATGGCTAGCGCGTCGACGTTGGGAGCGGGATTTCGCCACTGCGGATTTGCACGGGAGACGTGGCCCTTCAGGACGCCGAATTCGGAGCCATCGTCTTCGAGGACCAGCGGCATATGAGTGGCGATCAGGCCGTCCTGGCCTAGTGTTACGACTCCGGCGAGGGGGTGAGCGGCCATCATCTGGCGCAGCACGGACAGGCGGGTTTCGGAGTTGGCGGTGGGAATGTACATCGTGCTTAAAGAGTAGACCCCGCCTCAATCGATGAAGCTGATTGAGATGGGGCACCCGGGGGGAGCTACTTCTTGGCGGTTGCGAAGCGCGCGTTGATGGCGGTCCAGTTGACCGTGTTCCACCATGCGGCGAGGTAGTCAGGGCGGCGGTTCTGGTACTTCAGGTAGTAAGCGTGCTCCCATACGTCGTTGCCGAGGATCGGGTAGTGACCCTGCGACATCGGGTTGTCCTGGTTGGCGGTGGTGACGATCTCCAGCTTGCCGCCCTTGAACACCAGCCAGCCCCAGCCGGAGCCGAACTGCTTGGTGGATGCCTCGTTGAACGCCTTCTTGAAGGTCTCGAAGTCGCCGAAGTCGGCCTTGATCTGGTCGCTGATCGCGCCCGTTGGTTCGCCGCCGCCGTTGGGTCCCATGATCTCCCAGAACATGGTGTGGTTGACGTGGCCGCCACCGTGATTCTGGACAACCTTGCGGACATCTTCGGGAATCGCGGCGAGATCGCTTATCAACTCTTCGGGGGTTTTGGTGCCGAGCTCAGGGTGCTTGTCGACGGCGCCGTTCAGGTTCGTGACATAGGCCTGGTGGTGCTTGTCGTGGTGGAGCTTCATGGTTGCCTCGTCGATGAAGGGCTCGAGGGCGGTGTAGTCGTAGGGCAGTGCCGGAAGTTCAAACGCCATGGTGATTCTCCTTAGGAAATAACAACTGAACTTTTGGAATTCGCCGAATCGGGAATGTGGTCCGTTGTCATCTTAGAACCTTTTGATGCAGGGAGTGTGACCGGTGACTCTGGCCTTCGCCAAAAACAGGCAACGGATTGAACGCGAAGGGCGCAGAGTAAGGCGGCTCGGCATTCATGGCGGATTCATCGGTTGCTTGAAACCTTTACGGTTTTTTGGGTTCTAATGATTCAAATGAGCGAGACGTTGGGACAACAGAATCTGGAATCCGCATACCGTTGGCTGGACGATGATGGCGCAGCATTTGGAGCGCCCGGTGTGTCGCCGCGCTGGACTTCCAGCCAGAAAGACGCAGTCTCGACGGCCTATGCGGCGTCCAGCCGGGTGTGGTTTACGGTTTCGCACGGCACTTTGAATGAAGTTTATTTCCCCACGATTGACCGTCCGCAGGTTCGGGATATGGAACTTCTCTTCACCGACGAGGAGACTTTTTTCCACGAGGAGAAGCGCGATTTGGACTACGACTTCCACTACTCCGATCCGGAAGCCCCGATAGTGCGGGTTTCCGCGACGGAAAAACAAGGCCGCTACGCGGTGACGAAGGAATTTATCTCCGACCCGCATCATCCGGTGGTGTTGATGAATGTGAAGATCACAGGCGACCCCACTGTTTTGGCGCGATTGAAATGTTATGTTCTGCTGGCGCCACATCTGGATGGCGGCGGCGCGGGGAACTCGGCGCGGTCGCTGATGCTATCGGGACATCGCACGCTGTTGGCCTGGAAGAACAGTACTTCGCTTGCGTTGGGTGTTGATTGCGGATTTTCTCGCAGCTCTTGCGGTTATGTCGGGACGAGTGACGGCTACCAGGACCTGAACGGCAATATGCAGATGGAGTGGCAGTTTGGGCAGGCTCTGAACGGCAATATCGCGATGATGGGCGAGGTCGAAATCGCTCGCAATCCGGAATTTACGGTTGCAATCGCGTTCGGAAACGGCCATCACATGGCGCTCTCAGGCCTGATGGAGTCACTTTCGACCCCCTACGAGGAGCATGCGGCGCGGTTTGTGAACCAGTGGCGCAGGGCAATGTCGCCGGAGGACCTGGTGGCTGCCTCAACCGACGACGGACGCCTGATGCGCATCAGCCACAACCTGATTCTGTCGCACGAGGATAAGACCTATCCCGGCGCCTTCATCGCGTCGGCATCCATTCCTTGGGGGGCTTCCAAGGGCGACGACGATCTGGGCGGCTATCACCTCGTCTGGACGCGCGATATGGTGCAGTCGGCCACAGCGATGCTGGCCTGCGGACGCACCGAGACGGCACGCCGGGCGCTGGTGTATCTGGCCTGCACCCAGAGGCCGGACGGCGGCTTTTCGCAAAATTTCTGGATCGACGGGACGGCCTACTGGTCCGGAATTCAGCTGGACGAGGTGGCTTTCCCCATCATCCTCGCCTGGCGGCTTTGGAAGGTCGGCGGACTAGGGAAGTTCGATGTATTCCCGTTCGTCGAGCGGGCGGCAGCTTTTCTGGTGCGGTACGCCCCTGTGACCCAGCAGGAACGCTGGGAGGAGAACGCCGGATATTCGCCCTCGACGTTGGCGGCGGTCATCGCCGGGCTGGTTTGCGCTGCAGATTTGGCCCGAGCCTACATGGCACCGGAGCTGGCTTCATTTCTGGAGGCCTACGCTGACTGGATTGAGGCTCACCTGGACCACTGGACCACTACGGATGATGGCTTTCTCTGTCCCGGAGTTAAGCGGCACTATATGCGGATTCGTCCACCCTGTGTTGGAGAGCCGTTCCACAATCCAAATATCCCGGTGGGATTTATCCATCTTGCGAACCGCGATCCGGGCGAAACGGCCGATTTCGACGCCCGCGAGGTGATCGACGGTGGCTTTCTGGAACTGGTGCGTTACGGCATTCGCCGCGCCGACGATCCGCTGATTGTCGAGTCGCTGAAGGTGGTCGATTATTGCCTGAAGTACGACACCCCATATGGACCTGCATGGCGGCGATACAACCACGATGGCTATGGCCAGAAGAAGAACGGCGGTCCGTACGACGGCTCCGGTCAGGGCCGGGCATGGCCCCTGCTGGGCGGCGAACGGGCTCACTATGAGTTTTCCGCTGGGGCCGATGTTAAGCCGCTGATTACGGCGTTTGAGCGATTCGCTTCGATTGGCGGTATGCTGCCGGAGCAGGTCTGGGACTACGACGATATGCCCGAGGTGGAGATGTTCGAGGGGCGTTCGGCTGGGTCGGCACAGCCCTTGGTCTGGGCCCACGCGGAGTACATCAAGCTGCTGCGCTCAGTGGTGGACGGCAAAATCTTCGATACGGTCTCAGTTGTCGCGGATCGTTACGCCGTGCCGGCAGGCAAGCGAACCTTCAGAAGCGAAGTCGACATCTTTCAGGTGGCGCGGCCCATTGGGCACGTCACCGGAGGAATGACCTTGCGGATCGTGGATGCCCACCGCTTCAACGTCACTTACACCCTGGATGATTGGGCCACGGTGCAGGAGATAAATTCAAAGGCCGTGGGATGTCCGGGGTCTTATGTGGATATTTCCACGCCTGTTCTCGAGGCTGGCCATGGCAAAAGACTGATCTTTACCATCCACTGGCCGGAGCGGGCAGACGCCACGGATCACTGGTTAGGGCGCAATATTGAAATTCTAATCGGAGAGCATGACCGTCTGATGCCAGCCCCGCTGGAAAGCAAGCCAGTCTCGTAAGGTGCAGTAATAATGCGACTTATATGCTTTGCCGTGTTTGATGATTGTCAATCATGGCACCGTAAATAGTTGACAATGTCAGACATTTACGTTGACATTGCAAGATGTGAAGTCGATTCGATCTCAGACAGAGGCAATTCGCAGTTTCGTTCTGAACAACGTGAACTATCACGGCTCTGATATTGCTACGCTCGTTGCAGCTAATTTCGGAATTTCCAGGCAGGCGACGCACCGGCATCTCAAGCAAATCATCTCTCAGGGACCAATTGAATCGGAAGGAAAGACTCGAAATCTGGTGTATCGCCTGTCGACGGTTGCTGGTGGGGTGTGGGAGTATCAAATCGCAAATTCGCCCGAAGAGCACGGTGTGTGGGAGGCGGATGTAGCTCCCCTTTTGAAGTCGCTTCCCAAAAATGTCTTTCAAATTCTTCAATATGGGTTTGCGGAGATGTTTAACAATGCAATCGATCATGCCAGTGGCAAGACGATTCTGGTTTCTCTGAAACGCACTGCAATGGCGACGGAAATCACGATTCACGACGACGGAATGGGAATCTTCAAAAAGATTAAAGAGGCGCTTGGACTGCAGGATGAGCGTCATGCGGTCCTTGAGCTGGCCAAAGGAAAATTGACGACCGATCCGTCGCGCCATTCTGGCGAGGGAATTTTTTTACCTCGAGGATGTTTCGACCATTTTTTATTATGTCCAATGACATTTTCTTTTCTCATCAAATCGATTCCGACGAAGAACGAATTGGGCGTCATGGCGAAATTCATGCCGGAACCACGGTTTCTATGGTGATTGGCAATGCATCTTGGCTGAAGATGATTGATGTCTTCAGCAAGTTTACGAGTGGGAAAGAAAAGGATTTCAGCAAAACAGTCGTCCCGGTCCGGCTCGCACAGTACGGGGGAGACCTTATTGCCAGATCGCAAGCCAAGCGGGTGGTGGCTGGATTGGATAAGTTTTCCAAGGTCGAATTCGACTTTGAGGGTGTCGATGCGATCGGTCAGGGCTTTTCGGACGAAATCTTTAGAGTTTTTCAGAACTCTC
>JAYVZU010000625.1:0-26392 GCA_043783075.1 Rhodanobacteraceae bacterium | reverse complement strand
CGGTGATCAAGCGCGTGCAGCCGGATGTGATCTTCCATCTAGCGGGGCAGGTGGCGATGACGACTTCGATGGAGAGCCCACGGCGCGACTTCGAGATCAACGTGCTGGGCTCGATCAATGTGCTGGAGGCGGTGCGGCAGTACTCGGCCGAGACAGCGATCGTGTATGCGTCGTCGAACAAGGTGTACGGGAATCTCGACCACCTTGACCTGGTGGAGGCGGAGACTCGGTATCAGCCGCGGACGTCGGTCAACGGCGTGGATGAGGGTTGCGCGATTGAGTTTCATACACCATACGGCTGCAGCAAGGGCGCGGCAGACCAGTACATGCTGGATTACGCGCGCGGGTTTGGACTGAAGACGGTGGTATTTCGGCACTCGACGATCTATGGCGGGCGTCAGTTTGCGACCTACGACCAAGGCTGGGTGGGCTGGTTCTGCCGCCAGGCTCTGGAGGTGAAGGCGAACCCCGGGCGCGAGCCGTTTACGGTGTCGGGCGATGGGAAACAAGTTCGCGATCTGTTACATGTTTCGGATGTGGTGCGGTGTTATGTCGCAGCGTATGAACATATTGCCGAGGCGCGTGGGCAGGCCTTCAATATTGGCGGCGGAATCGAGAATTCGATGTCGCTGCTGGAGTTGTTGACGTTCCTGGAGAAGCGGTTGGAGATCAAGCTGGATTACACGACCCTGCCGTGGCGGCAATCGGACCAGAAGTTCTTTGTGGCGGATAACTCCAAGGCGGCGCGAGTGATTGCGTGGGAGCCTCTGATGACGCGAGAGCAAGGGCTGGAGACGGTGATCGACTGGGAGCTGGACGCGGCGAAATTGTAACGGTTTTGGCTTGTCCGGTTGCGTGGCCAAAGAGTGCCTGGACTTTTGCGATCCCACTCATCGCAATGGGGCTGCGATAAATGGGGCACCCTGAGGTTCAGGGGTGGGTTCGTCGAGTTCTGTCCACGGGAAGCGGTGGCGGATGACGAGCGCCAGCAGGATGGCGAGGGCTATGCTGCGGAACTCGCAAGCGTAGCGCTCGCCCCAGGTCAGGTAGGTCTGGAAACTGAAGATGGGTGCGAAGCAGAGGAAGCAGGCTTTCAGGCCGGGAACGTCTATGTTTTTGCGCCAGCGGTCTGTGGCATAGAAGCACAGGATCGAGAACGGGAAGAGTGTATGTAGCAGCGTATAGTCGGCCGAAAGTGGCGGCAGAATGAGTGAGCAGATCGTCAGGGCGAGCACCTGGTTCAACATCGGGAGATGGCGAATCCAGCGGAAGTAGGCGCACAAGCCGAAGGCTCCGGCGATGGTGACGTAGATCGCGAAGGCGATGTTGAGGATGTGGCGTTCGGTGGCGACGATTGCGAGCCAGTCGGTGTGGGCGTCGATGACGTAGGGGTGGAAGTGCCAGTAGATCAACGAGACGGGGAACTTCACGAAGGTGAAGAGTGAGTGGTTGAACGTGACGGCGGCCGGGTTGGTCGAGTAGATGAAGGTGAAGCGGACGTACTGGATACCCTCGGCAATATGGCGCTGCGCCTCTCCGATGGTCGGCCCCACGATTGCGAGGCTGGCGTAGTTGATTGCGATTGCTACCGCGATGGCGAAGGCAAACTCGCGGTAGCGGCGCTTCGAGAGCAGCAGCGCGAGCAGGATGAAGGGGAAGATCTTCATGGTGCCGGCGACCGCGATCAGCGCGCTACCGAGATAGCAGCGGTCGCGCAGCAGATGGTAGAGGCCGAAGGCGGCGATGATGGCCACGATCCCTTCGGTATTCGCGGATTCGAACAGCGTTCTCAGAGGATAGTTCAGCGCGAAGAAGATGAAGGTGAAGAGGATGGCGGCGATACTGCCGATGCCGCGTGTGACAAGGCTGCGGCGGAAGATGAGTGCGGCCGCAACTGTCTCTGCGGCGTAGGCGATCAGGTGGTAGCGGAGGGCATGGGGGATCTTGTAGAGCAGGCCATAGATGATGGCGAGGGGTGCCGGGTAGGTGAAGGGATATCCGTAGGTGTCCCAGAAGGTGGGGGTGCGGAAGTGTTGGAAGCGCGTGAAATAGATGCCGAAGTCGAACCAGCGGTCGTCGGCGTAGAAGAGCGGAGCGCCGTAGGGATACGGCAGTTTCAGGATGTAGGTAGTCGTAAGGGTGTACGCGGTGGAGAGTAGTGTCATCGTCAGGGCGACGAGGGCAAAGGCCAGCATGGCGGGTGGAAGCTTCAGTTTTTCGGCGAGGGCGTTTAGCTTACTCATGCGGGCACCTCCGGCTGGTCGAGTCGCGACCAGATTAGCGGGGTGCGCAGGATCAGGACCAGCAGCGTGGCGAGAGTGACGGCGCGGAGTGGGCGGTCGAAGGCGAAGTGCAGGGTGAGAAAGGTCTCCCACGCGAAGAGGATGGCGAAGCCAGCGAAGATGGGGGCCAGGTCTGTGGTGCGGTTCTCGACGGCGTAGACGCAGAGGAGACCGAAGGGGAGCAGGAGTTCGAGCAGGGTATAGTCGGCGGAGAGCGGCGGGAGGAGCACGGCGCAGATCGTTAGAGCGAGCAGTTGATTGAGGATGGGGAGCTTGCGGATGACGAGGAAGTAGAGGGCCAATCCGGCGACAGCAGCCGCAACCATATAGACGCGCAGGGTGACGCTGAGCAGTGTGTGGCTGGAGGGTGAGCCGAGGAGTCTGGCGGTCAGCGCGATGGCGAACTTGAGCAGGGAGAAGAGCGAGTGGCTGTAGTTCAGGGCGGCGCGCTGGGTGGAGAGGATGAAGGCCTCGTCGATGAAGCGGAAGCCATCGTCGATGTGGCGTTGGGCGGCGAGGATCGTTGGGCCCAGCATCGCAAGGCTTATGAGGGTGGTGATGGCGGCGACAACGAGACCCCAGGCGAACTCGCGGTATCGGCGTTTGGAGAGCAGCAGCGCGAGCAGGATGAAGGGGAAGAGCTTCATCGCTGTGGCGACGCCGATGAGAGTCGCGCCGAGCCAGCAGCGGTCGCGGAGTATGGCGTAGACTCCGGCGGCGAGAACGATGGCTAGGAGACCTTCGATGTTGGCGGTGTTCAGCAGCAGCACGACCGGCCAGGACGCGGTGAGCGTGACGGCGACGAATGCCAGAGCCTGAATGGGCATCGTTCCCGCCGCGGTGAGGCTTCGGGCGAGCCACACTCCCCAGCTAGCGAGGCCGGCGATGCAGATTGTGAGGTAGACGGCCAGCGGGTGGGGGAGCTTGAAGAAGAGCGCGAAGATGGGCGCGATGGGCGCGGGGTAGGTGAATGGGTAGTTGAATTCGTCCCAGTAGGATGGGGTGCCGAAGTGTTGGGATCGCTCGGCGAAGGTGGTGAAGTCGGAGCCGATGTGCGCGTTCCAGAAGAGTGTGACGCCGAAGGGATGCGGTGTCTGGAGCAGGTAGGTCATGACGAACGTATAGGCGAGCGACAAGGTGGCGAGCGCGGCGATGGCCCAGGCAAACTGTCGCAGCACGGCGGGAAGAGGAGATGTCATGCAGATACTCCTGCCAGGGATCCGTCGATGCGTTGCCATGGAAACGGGTTACGCAGGACTGCGACGAGCATGACGCAGAGCGCGAGAGTGCGGATCGAGTTGGCGAAAGCGTACCGGATGGTGAAGAACGACTCGAACGCGAGGACGAGACAGAAGCAGGCGAAGCAGATGTTCAAGCCAGCTACGTTGCGGCCCTCTCGTGCAGTATCCACAGTGTAGAAGCAAAGGAGTGCGAAGGGGATGAGCAGGTGGATCAGCGTGTAGTCGGACGAGAAGGGAGGCAGCAGAACGGCTGCGACGGTCAGGGCGATGGTCTGGTTCAGCAGGGGCATCGTGCGAATTTGAATGAGGTAAATTGCAATTCCGAGGATTGCTCCGACGACGAGATAGGTCGGCAGGGCCGCGTCCAGAATTGCCTGCTCGTGTGTGCGCGAAGCCGCTGCGCCACCATGGTTGAGTATGCGGTCCCCCAGGAGCAGCGCGAACTTGAGCTGGTTGAAGAGGGAGTGGCTGAAGTTCAGCTCGATTGCGCCCCGATTCAGCACCATGTAGTTCTTGCGGAGGAACTCCATTCCATCGCTGAGATGGGCTTGCGCGGCGCCGATACTGGGGCCGAGGAGGTCAAGGCTTAGGACCGTGGTGCCAACGGCCGTAATGACGCCTGCGCCAAACTCCCTGAATCGCTTCTTCGAAATTAGTAGAACCAGCAGGATGATGGGGAACAGCTTCATGGATGCCGCAATCCCTATCAGTACCGCACCCAGCCACGAGTTGCCGCGCAGGACTGCAAGTACGCCAAGCGCGAGAAGGATCGCCATCAAGCCTTCGATGTTCGTGGTATCGATGAGGTACCAGACGGGCCAGGATGTGAGCAGGATGATGAGTGCGAAGGCCAGGCTTTCGCGCATGGCGAGACCGCTTATGATCAGGCCGCGGGTCAGCCATATGGTCCAGGCGGTGCAGCCAAGCGCGAGCACGATGAAGTAGGTCTTGAGAGGGTGAGGCATTCGGTAGAACAGGCCGAAGGTGACTGCGAGCGGTGCGGGGTAGGTGAAGGGGTAGCCGTAGTCGTCCCAGTAGGCTGGCGTGCGGAAGTGCAGGCTTTGGTCCTGAAAGACGCGGAAGTCAGGCCACTGCTGACCGTGCCAGAACCATGGGATGCCGAAGGGTTCCGGCGTGTGAAGCAGGTGAGTGAAGACTGCGGTAAAGATTACCGAGGCGGCCAGCATGGCGGTCATGACCCACGCAACGCGGGTGAGCACGGGCGGTGGGCTCATGCGAGCGGGAGTGAGCGTGTGTAGCCCCGATCTCATGCGCGCACTGCTCCGGATACTGGATCTGGACTGCCGGGCTGGTCAAGTGTGGGCCAGGGAAACGGGACGCGGATTGCGGTGCCGAGCAAAACCAGCAGCGCCAGCGTGCGGACGAAGTCGTTGTAGACATAGCCCCAGGTAAAGAACGTCATCCACGCGAGGATAAAGCAGAAACAGGCGAAGCAGAGGTCGAGTCCGCGCACTGTACGCTGCTGCTGCCATGCCTCGACAGCGTAGAAACAGAGCAGGGTAAACGGAATAAGCGTGTGGATCAGGGTGTAATCCGACGAGAAGGGAGTAAGCGTAACGGCGGCAACGGTAAGACAGATGACCTGGTTGAGCATGGGCAGCTTGCGAATGCGCCAGAAGTAAAGGGTCGTCCCGACGATTGCGGTCAGGACGGTATAGATGCGCAGGGCAGCGTCTGCGACCGCCAGCTCGTGTCGCACTGGGCCGATGCTTCCGCCGCTATGCAGTTGGCGGTCGATCCAAAGGACGGCAAACTTGATTGGGTTGAAGAGGGCGTGGCTGAAGTTGAAGTTGATGGCCCGCCGCTCGATGATGAAGTTCACCTTGAGGAATCGCATCCCCTCCATGATGTGGAACTGCGCGGAAGAGATGTTGGGGCCGAGAAGAGCAAGGCTGGCTAGGATCAGCACAGGTGTAAGCACGCAACCGTAGGCAAACTCCTTGTAGCGGCGCTTGGAAAGTAAGAGTGCCAACAGGATGAGGGGAAAGAGCTTAAGGGATGCGGCCATGGCGATGAGGGTGGCGCCAAGCCAGGTCTTGTCGCGCAGCACGGCAAGTACGCCTGTCGCCAGCAGGATTGCCATCAGGCCCTCGATGTTGGCGGTGTCGAGCAGGTACGCGACGGGCCATGTACTTCCCATGAGGACGAGCGCGAACGCAATGGCCTGATCCCTGCGAATGCCTCGGCTCATGAGTCCACGTGCAAGCCACGTTCCCCAGGTAAGAATGGCAAGGATCAGAACAGCAAAGTAGGTCTGGAACGGGTGCGACAGCTTATAGAAGAGACCCAGCACGACTGCGACTGGAGCGGGATACGTAATGGGATAACCCCACTTGTCATCCCAGTACGAAGTGGTCATGAAGTGCAGACTGCGGTCCTGAAAGTAGTAGAAGTCGCACCACTGATTGCCTCGCCAGATCCAGAGCGTTCCCCATAGATGGTCCAGATGGAGGAAATGGGTCATGACGAGTGTCGATAGGTACGAGGCCCCCAACATCATCATCATCCACAGCGCGACTCGCCGGAGCACGGGAGGCAATTGCGGCTTTGTTTGCAGCGATGTCATCCCGGTCATGTCCTCTCCGTGTGCGCCAGTCCTGATGACTTGCCCACTATCGATCATACGTTGGCGACTCGTTCCCCTCTGGCAGCGCGGAGGTATCGAGCGGCGACCAGGCGAAGGGGAGTTTGAGCACCAGGGCGAGCAAAGCCAGCAAAGCGACCGCGCGGAATTGAGAGGTCAAAGAGAGGCCCGCACTGAGGTACGTTCCAGCGGTAAAGATGAAGGCGAAGGCGGCGAAGGCCGCAGTAAGTCCGCGGACCCGCTCCGCTTGGGACGCGGCGTAGATGCAAAGCAGGCCGAACGGGACCAGCAGGTGGAGGAGCGTGTAGTCGCGGGAGAGCGGCGGCAGGGTGGTGGCGCAAACGGTCAAGGCGAGGATTTGGTTCAGGATCGGCAGGTGGCGGATTCTCAGGAAGTACAACGCTATTGCGGCGAAAGCTCCAAGGATGAGGTAGGCCGTGTAAGCGGGGCGGAGCATCGCGGTATCGAGTTCGGGTTGCGCGGGCGTACCATGCGGGTGACGGTGGTGGGCCAGCAGCACGGCGTAGCGGACGACGGTGTAGAGCGAGTGGTTAGTGTCGGGACCGGGCGAGGTGGCGGCGAGGGCGTCGCCAGTCGTGACGACGCTGAGGCCGGCGGTGATCTGACGCTGGGCCTCGGAGATCGTCGGGCCGAGGATCGCGAGGCTGGCGAGGTTGAGTGCAGCCGCGAGGGCGAGTGCCCCGGCGAACTCTTTGTAGCGGCGTTTGGAGAGCAGCAGTGCCAGCAGGGCCAGGGGGAAGATCTTCATGGCACCAGCGATTGCGATGAGGGTCGCGGCGATCCGCCAGTGGCGGCGCGTGAAGGCGATGAGGCCAAGTCCGACGAGAGTTACGACCAGACCCTCAATGTTGGCGGTGTCGAACAGCACCCAAAGGGGCCAGCAGGTAGCGGCGATGGTAAGGGCGAATGCTGCCGCCGGGCCTCTTGCGACGCCATGTGCAGCAAGGTTTCGGACGAGCCATGCGGCCCACCCGGCAATTGCGATCGCGCAAAGCAGCAGGTAGTCGCGCAGAGGGTGGGCGAGTTGGTAGAGCAGGCCGAAGACGACTCCTACGGCGGCGGGGTAGGTGAGGGGGATGCCGGGGATCTGCCAGAAGCCGGGCTGGCGGAAGTGCAGGAAGCGGTCGCGGAAGACGTTGAGATCCCAGCCAATATCCGCCCCCCATAGCAGTTGCACACCCCATGGGTGGGGGCTGCGGTGGAACAGCGTCATGGCGACGGTATAGGCGACGGACAGGCCGGTCAGCACGAGGATTCGGACCCAGAAACGGAGCAGTAGCGGGGGCATCGCGACCTTGCTGCGGGGGCTCATGCTGGGTCGCCCTCGCGTTCAAAGCGGTAGTGGGACGCCGCAGCCAGCAGGACTAGGAGAGCGACGGTACGGACCTGCGCGTCGAAGTGATATTTCAGCTCGAAGAAAGCTTCCTTGGTGAAGATCAGGGCTAGGCAGGTAAAGCATAGACCGAGCCCGCGCGGTTGTTGGCCACGGCTCCACGCCTCTGCTGCAAACACCAGCAAAAGGCCAAGTGGCACGAGCAGATGGACGAGTGTGTAATCCGCCGAGAACGGTGGCAGCACGACCGCGCACACGGTTAGGGCGAAGACTTGGTTCAGCAGTGGCAGCCTCTGGAGGCGCAGGAAGTATAGGCCGATTCCGGCGACTGCGACCACGGCCATATAGACGTGGAGGACCGACTCCATCAGCAGCATCTCGTGCAGGGATCGAGCGGCGCTCGCAACAGGCTGACGCGAATGGACGAAGACAGTGACAGCGACTTTTACGAGGTTGAAGAGTGAGTGGCTGAACTCCAGCGAGTCGGGAACACGCAACAGGACAAACACCTGCTTGATGAAGGAGAGTCCGTCGCGGATGTGCTGTTGCGCTTCCATCACTGTGGGCCCAAGCAGGGCGAGGCTGGCTACGGTGGAGATCGCAGCGGAAGCAACACCCCATGCCAGGGCGCGGTATTTTCGCTGCGAGAGCATCAGGCCGAACAAGACGAAAGGGAAGAGCTTCATCGATGCGGCCAACCCGATCAGCACGGCACCGAGCGTCCAGCGGCCACGCATGGCGGCCAGTATCCCGACACCGAGGATGAGCGTGACGAGCATCTCGGTGTTGCCGAGTTGGAGGAGGAACCGGACAGGCCACGCCATGCCAAGAAAGGTCAGTAACGCGACGAAGCCTCCGATGCGAGAGATCCCGTAAGCGGAAAGTTTCGTCGCAAAGTACCAAGCCCACGCGACGAGGATCGCAATGCCGAGGACAAGGTAGACCTCGACATAGTGCGGGATCTGATAGATGAGCCAGTAGACGGGCGCGAGCGGCGCCGGGTAGGTGAAGGGATACGGCCCGATATCCCAGAAGTGCGGCGTATGGAAGGCGACGAAACGCGGCTCGAAGATGCGGAGGTCGGAACCGGAGTTTTCCCAACTAAAGGTGCTGTCGTAAGGGAAAGACTGGTGGAAGCGACTACGAATGGCGGAGTACAACTCGGAGACGAACGCCAAAACAACGATCTTGGCACCGAAACGTTTGAGCGTCGGCGAAAGAGCAGCGTTGTGAGTGGTAGCGACGTCTTCGGGCAACAGGACCTCCAGCTTCGCCGTGCCCCTACTGCATCCCAAGTTCTTTTACGAGGAAGGTATACATATCGGCGGTGACGTCCAGTTGCTTGGAGAGCGGCATACCTCCACCGTGGCCGGCGCGGGTTTCGACGCGGATAAGGACTGGCGCGGCACCAGGAGTCTGCGCGGCTGCGGCCTGCATGGTCGCGGCGTACTTGAAGCTATGCGCCGGGAAGACGCGGTCGTCGTGGTCCGCCGTGGTGATGAAGGTGGGCGGATAGACGGTGCCAGACTTTACGTTGTGCAGCGGACTGTATTTGTACAGCGCGTGGAATTCGGCTTCGTCTTCGCTGGGTGCGCCGTAGTCGGACTTCCATGCGTAACCGATAGTGAACTTATCAAATCGCAGCATGTCCATCACGCCAACCTGCGCCAGCACTGCGCCAAACAGCTCTGGCCGTTGGAGTTCGACGGCCCCCACCAGCAGCCCGCCGTTAGACCCGCCATTGATCGCCAGCTTTTTTGGTGATGTGTAACTGTTCTTGATCAGATACTCCGCGCACCCGATGAAGTCGTCGAAGACATTCTGTTTCTGCAGCTTGGTGCCAGCTTCGTGCCACTTTTCGCCGTACTCGCCGCCGCCGCGCAGAATCGCCTCGGCGTAGATGCCGCCCATCTCCATCCACGCCAGGCGGGAGGAGCTGTAGGCGGGGCCGAGCGAGATGTTGAAGCCGCCGTAGCCGTACAGGATCGCCGGCGCGGTGCCGTCGAGCTTGGTGGTCTTTTTATAGGTGATGAAGACCGGGACTTTGGTGCCGTCTTTGCTGGGTGCGAAGGCCAGTTTGGTCTCGTACTCGGCAGGATTGAAGACCAGCTTCGGCTGCTTCCATACGCCGCTGGTGAAGGTCTTCATGTCCAGCCGATATACGGTTGGCGGCGTGGTGTAGTTGGTGAAGGTGAAGAAGGTTTCAGTGTCGGTGCGCTTGGCGCCGTTCATGATCGCGATACCGATTCCGGGCAGCGCGAGCTTGCGGTCCAGCTTGCCGTCCAGTGTCCGGAGTTCGACTTCGGTCTTGGCGTCGATCAGGTAGCTGATGATCAGCGTGTCGTGGACCGAGCTTACGCCGTCGATGGAGTGCGGCCCCTCCGGCACGATGGTCTTCCAGTTGGCCATCTCGGGGTGTTCGAGGTCGACTTTGACCACTTTCCCGTTCGGCGCGTCCTTGTTGGTCATCATCCAGACTTCGTGGCCCAGGGTGTCGATCGGCTCGTAGCGCGCGTCGTCGTGGGGCGCGATCTGGATGATCGGCGCATCGGGTTTGGTGAGGTCGCGGACGGCGAGCGCGTTGTTGTGGCCCTTGGTCTGCGAGAGGAAGAGCCAGCGGCCGTCCTCGCTGACTCCGCCGCCGATCAGGATTTCCTTGTCGTTCGGCTGCTCGAAGATGACCTTGTCGTCGCTCTGCGGGGTGCCGACTTTGTGGAAATAGAGCTTGTGGAAGACGGCGGCGCGCTTCAGGAATTCGGCGCGTTCGGTCTCGTCGTTGGGGACGCCGAAGCTGGAGTAGAAGAAGCCGCTGCCATCTTTCTTCCAGTGGATGCCGCTGAACTTCATCCAGTCGACGATGTCGGGAAGGTCCTGACCGGTGGCGACGACTTTGACATGGACTTTCTGGACGTCGGAACCGGCCTCGGCAAGGGCGTAGGCCATCAATGTGCCGTCGTCGGTGACGGCGATGGAGTCGAGGGCGATGGTACCGTCGGTCGAGAGGGTGTTGGGGTCGATCAGAATTTTAGGTTCGCCGGTTGCACCCTGCTGCCAGAAGAGCGGCGACTGGTTTTGCAGGCCGGCATTGCGATAGAAGAAGTAGCGGCCGGCGGCGGTCGAGGGCGCGGAGAAGCGCTCGAAGTTGTTTAACTCCATCAGGCGGGCGTGGATTTTGTCGCGGACGGGAACGTCGGCGAGGAAGCCCTGGGTGAGGGCATTCTGGGCGTCGACCCAGGTTTTCACTTCGACGGAGTCGACGTCTTCCATCCAGCGGTACGGGTCGGGGACCTGGGTGCCAAAGTAGGTGTCGACCTGATCGGCGGAGCGCGCCGCCGGGTATTTCAAAGGCAGAATAGATTTTTGGGCGAGACCCGCAGTGCTGCTCATTACTAAAACCCCCGCTAAAAGCTTCGAGATGGCTGTCATGGATGTTCCTTGCCGAATCCGGCTCGCTTTCGCCAATGTACATCAGGGGCGGGTGCGGGGGCCTGGCGATCCCAACTCAATCGAAAAAGCCAATTGAGATGGGGCACCCGGACATCTGTGGAGCCATCTAGAATAGGGCCATGCGAATCCTGATACTTGGCACCGGCGCGACCGGTGGCTACTATGGCGCGAGACTGCTGGCTGCGGGTCGCGATGTTACATTTTTGGTCCGTGCACGCAATGTGCAGGCTCTTGCTGAACGTGGGTTGCAGGTCCGCAGCCCACAAGGTGACTTGTCGCTGCCGAATCCGCCGACCATCCAGACGCAGGATATTCGCGAGCCGTACGACCTGATCCTGATGAGCTGTAAGGCATATGACATGAATGCGGCCTTGGACGCGATCGCTCCGGCGATGGGGCCGAATACGCGGATTATTCCCATGCTGAACGGCATGTCGCACATGGGCGCGATGGACGAGCGGTTTGGCGCGGAGCATGTGTTGGGTGGTGTCTGCTTCATCTCCGCGGTGCGGGATGCGGATGGCACGATCCGGCATCTGAACGACCTGGCCGAAATTCTGTTTGGCGACCGCACAGTACCCACCAGCCCGCTGCTGGAGGCCATCCAGACCGAGTTGAGCGATGCCAACTTCAAAGCGACACTGCGGCCCGATATCGAGCAGAGGATGTGGGACAAGTGGGCTTTTCTCGCCACGGCGGCTGGAATTACCTGCCTGATGCGGGCTCCGATTGGCGATATTGCTGCGGTCGATCCCACCTTTGCGATTCGGTTCCACGATGAGTGTACGGAGATTGCGACGGCCGAAGGGTTCCCGACTTCGGACCATGTGCGGGAGCGGGAGAGAGCGCGGTTGTCGCAGCCGGGGTCCTTGTTTACGGCTTCGATGCTGCGGGATCTGGAGGCCGGCGCGCCAGTTGAGTCGCAGCAAATTCTAAGGGATTTGCTGGAGTACGGACGCAAGCACAAGCTGGCGACTCCGCTGCTGGAGATCGCCTATACCCACGTGCGCTGTTATGAAGAGCGGCGACGCCGGAGTTGGTTGCCAGACGGTCGGCGGTTGCAGAAGGATTCATCCGGCCAACAACCGACCGCGGATTAACGCGGAGGAACGCAGATTAAGAACAGACAAAGACCTTTTCGTGTTTGATCCGCTTTTATCCGCGTTATCTGCGGTCGGATCTTAGCTGTGAGGCAGGATGACGACGGAGCTGCTGGATTTGTCTTCGTAGATGGCGCAGAGTGCGTCGTTGGCCTGAGCGAGCGGGAAGGTCTGGACGCTGGGTGTGAGGTTCAGGGCGGCGGCAATCTGAAGGAAGTCGCGGCCATCTTCGCGGGTCATGTTGGCGACGGACCGGAGGGACCGCTCCTCCCACAGCAGAGTGTCGTAGTCGAACTGCGGGATGCGGTCGAGGTGGATGGCGTTGATTGCGACGATGCCGCCTTTGGCGACGGATCGTAGGGCGGAGACGACGACGTCGCCGGACGGGGCGAAGGTGATGACGGCGTCGAGCAGTGCGGGAGGGGTTTCGGTGTCGCTGCCCACCCATTCTGCGCCAAGCTCCCGCGCCATAGCCTGGTGGGTTTCGCCTCGGGTGCTCACGTAGACGCCGCAATCCCACGCGTGGAGGACTTTCAGCATAAGTTGCGCGGAGGAGCCAAAGCCGTACAGACCGATCTTTTGGCCACGCAGTACCTCTGCAATGCGTAGGCTGCGGAAGCCGATAATGCCAGCGCAGAGCAGAGGCGCAGTAGCGATGTCCGATAGCTTGTGCGGGAGTGGCAGCACGAAGTCGACGTGGGCTGTGGTGTATTCGGCGAAGCCTCCGTGGTGGGTGTAACCGGTGAAGATGGGGTTGTCGCACAGGTTTTCGCGGTCGGTCAGGCAGTAGCGGCAGGTCGCGTCAACACCTCCCATCCACGAGACGCCGACTCGTGCACCCGCGGGAAAGCCGGAGTGGTTGGCGTCGACGACCTCGCCGACGATCTGGTGACCAGGGATCAGCGGATTCAGGCGCTGCGGCAACTCGCCCATGGCAATGTGGACGTCGGTACGGCAGACTCCGCAGGCAAGCACCTTCAGCAGGACCTCGTCGGGCCCCGGCGTGGGAATGGGCAGCTCTTCGATCGACAGAGGACTACCACTCAGCGGTCCCGGATTTCTGAGAACACAAGCTCTCATCTCGTACTCCAATTTTTAGGGGTGCGACGAATGGTGGATGATAGCGCGTTCGGCGAAGAGCATCCGCGAAGACAGGATCGACAGGTTGAATCCGAAGACGCCGAGGTAGGCGAAGAGCAGCCATGTCATCTCGTGCGGACCACCATTGCGACCGATCAGCAGCGCGATAGCCGAGACTGCGGCAATAGCGGATGCGGCGTAGCACCAGCCGGCGCCGTGGTGTTTGGAGGTCTCTCTGGCGACGACGAACTCGACCATGGCCACCGATGCGGCGTGCAGCGCGGCAAGGTAGATGAACCACTCCAGGTCGATGCGGTTGTAGACGAGGGCGAAGAGCAGGATGCCGATCGTGGCTCCGGCGAGACCCTGAATCCGCAAGGCGACCCGGCCGGGCTGATCGGCGCGGATCATAAAGCTGGTGGCGAGCACGATGGCGCTGTCGACGACTCCGTATGCGGCAAGGCAGAGGATCGCGATGACGACGCCAAAGGGTCGTAGCAGGATGGTCGATGCCATCTCCGGCAGGAAGAGGACGCCGGTGCCGGCGATGATGGCCACAATGCCACGAACGAGAGTTGCGGTCCAGTACTCCGAATAGGTCTTCACGCTTTATCTCCGCCTGCCGCAATCTTACAGCTCTGGGTTCAACCTTCGTGGTCGATGTTGACCAGTCGCATCCCTATGGTCGCGGGTATACGCGGACTGGGATGTGATGGGCGTCACAGACCTCAGCGCAGTACGTCACTTTAATGGAGTTGGATCAGTTAGAGGAAAGCTGATTCCATCGTTGGCGATATGATGTGGCCCGATGAATTGCTGTGAGGTGACTTATGCCCGTGATTGATGAGCGTATCTCAGTCTCGGTTCGCAAGATTCTATTCGCAACAGATTTTTCGTTGGCTGCCGAGAATGCGGCATCGTATGCGCAGTCGGTGGCGCGGCGTTACGGCTCCAGGGTGGAGCTGGCGCATGTACTGGACCCGGCGACGCTGGAGACATACGAAGAGGCGATTGCTGGTGTCCAGACCGCGGATCGGCGTAAGGCGGTCAAAGAGCTTCTGGACGAAATGTCGCAGAAGTTTCAGGCCTCCGGTGTCGAGGTCGTCATCCAGTCGCTGGAGGGGCATAGCGCGGCAAAGCATCTGCTGGAGTTGGCGCATGCCGAGGATGTCGACCTGATTGTGGCTGGCACCGAGGCGAAGAGTGGGCTTGAGCGGCTGGTTCTGGGCTCCACTGCGGAAGAGATTTTGCGGGCAGCCGAGTGTCCTGTGCTGACTGTTGGGCCGATGGTGCCTTTGGCAGCCGATGCGCCGTTCCATCCGCAACGGATTCTGTATGCGACGGATCTCACGCCGGAGTCCGCGAAGTCAGCGATCTACGCGCTGTCCTTTGCGCAGGATCATGGTGCGCGCCTTTATCTATGCCATGTGGTGGACGATCCACTGGCAAGTCCGGAGCAGCGACGGATGCAGTTTCTTGCGTTTCAGGCGAAGCTGCGCCACTTGATTCCGGACTCGACCTATGACTGGTGCAGTCCGCGGTGCGTAGTCACCGAAGGCGACGCGACGGAGGAGATTTTGAAATTATCTGAAGGCGTAAAAGCGGATCTGATTGTAGTGGGGGCTCATCGCAGGTCTGGTTGGAGAAGTCATCTGGAGCGGGGAGTTGTGGCCTCGCTTCTGGCACAGGCTACGTGCCCGGTGTTGAGCGTATGCTAGCGCCAGCGGCACCTTCGGTGAAATCTTCTTTGTCTCGTTCACGTAGTTCGACTAGCTCGACGTCGGAGTTTGGCTCAATCATGATGCCTCTTCACACATCCCGTGTTCACAAAGACTGCACCCACTGTGAACTTCGCTCGTTGCGTATGTTCTGCAACCTGAACGACGACGTCCTCTCCGACTTCAATCTGCTCGGTGTGCAGGCGCATATGCCGCGCGGTGCGAAGCTGTTTCAGGAAGATGAGCCAAGCGGCGGCGTCTTCGTGATCTGCACCGGACAGGTGAAGTTGTCCTGCACATCAAAGGACGGCAAGACGCTGATTCTAAAGATTGCGATGCCAGGCGATGTACTCGGGCTGGGTGCAGTAATCTCGGGGTCGAGGTACGAAGTGACTGCGGAGACCATTCAGCCGACGGAGATCAAGAGCATCCGCCGCGAGGAGTTTCTGGAGTTCCTGAAGAAGCATGGGGAAGCGAGTCTGCATGCGGCGAAGGCGCTGAGCGAGGAGTACAAGGCGGCGTTCTTCGATGCGCGGCGACTTGCCCTTTCCGGGTCAGCGGCTGGACGGTTGGCCAGCGTGTTGATGGATTGGGGCCGCGCGGCGGCGTGCGGCAAGCCGGAGATGCGGTTCACCATGGCGTTGACCCACGAGGAGCTGGCAAACCTTGTTGGCAGCTCACGCGAAACAGTCACCAGGATGCTGGGGCGCTTCAAGAAAGAGAAGCTCATCCAGATTCGCGGGTCGTCTGTGGTGATCCTGTCGCCGGACAAGCTGGATCATCTGTCGGCTTAGGGGTCTGCGTCGCAGTTCGTCCCCAAAGGTTTAAGAGCCGTGACCGCTATCACAGAATTTTGACAGTAAGGCCCCTAGAGTGAGCAGTAGAGGTGGCACCATGGTCAAGCGGTGTATCAATCCCGAATGCCGAAATGAGTTCCGGCGCCTGCACACGGGTGACCTGTTTGCGCTGGAAGCCGACTCTGCCGACACGCAGTTTGTGTGGCTCTGTGCCGAGTGCGCGCCGAAGTTTGCGTTGAAGGTTGACGCAGCGGGCCTGCTCTCGGTAGGGTTGCGGTCGGGAATTGCGCGGACCCACTCACAGGATTTTCGGACCAGGCTGCGGCTGATCTCAGTCCACGGATACGATTCGCCGTGGCATCGGGCTCGGCTAAGTTCGATACCCTTTGCGCCCAAAGCATCAGTTGAAGCAGCATGACTTTTTCATCATCACGGCAGCTCGCCCCGGTATTGCGGTGCAGGCCAGAAAGCGAACACAATACCATGCAAACCTCCGCGAAGAACCCAGTAAATACCCCCGGCAACGGTTCCACTGTCTTCACGTCGTTCAAGAAGATTCTGGTTACGACAGACTTCTCCACCGCGTCATGCGGCGCGTTCCAGACAGCGTTGGATTTCAGCAAGGTATTTGGGGCGAAGCTCTTTATCCTGCATGTGTTTGAGTACACGGCGGAAGCATCGGTCCCGGAGGGCGGAATGCTCATGGAGATGCAGGATGTTCTTCAGGACGCAAAGGACGGCCTCACTGCGCTGCGGCGCGAGGCCACTCAAGCCGGCGTGATGTGTGAAGTGGCAATCCGTACCGGGCTTCCGCCGGCCACCATTCAGGACTTCATAGCGTCCGAGAATATTGACCTTACAATTATGGGGACCAGCGCGCTGCATGGCTTCGAGCGGCTCATCTTTGGATCGACCGCAGAGGCCGTGTTGCGCAAATCGCCCACTCCAGTACTGACGGTAGGGCCGCGCGCCGATGCCGCTGGAGTGCCGCGCGAGGAGCGGCCGGTTGTGTTCGCGACGGACTTCCATACCACGACCATCCACGCGATCCAGTTGGCAGCGACGGTGTCCGAGGCGACTCACTCGCCGCTGCACTGTCTGCATGTCCTGCCGCGGTCAGTAGAGGGCGGATCGTATGCGGACGTGATTCCGGCGATTCTAAATGAGGCGCTGCATCATGTCGCGACGAAGAGCGGCATCGTAGTGGCGCAGCCAATCTGCGCGACAACGTATGGCAGCGAGGTCTCGAACGCAGTGGTGGATTATGCGCGGAAACACAACGCGAAACTGATCGTGCTCGGAATTCGGCAGGCGTCGCTTGCGAGCACGCATACGCCGGCGCATATCGCATACCGCATCATCACAGAGGCGTCGTGTCCGGTTTTGACGATGGCGTTCGACCCGCCTTCAAACCACTTCAGCTCGCTGGCAGCGGCCTGTATTTAGCGGTCAAGCCGAACAATCTTCAGTGATTTGTGTCACAGACCTGGGTTGCCACTGCCGGACAGAATGTAATCCGGAGACTACACCCATGCCAACCACCGACTTGACCCACGCCTGTGCATCCACCCGCAACAAAGCTGAGGCGCTATGCGCTGCACCCTGCTCTGGCCACGGAACGACCTGCAACTGCCCTCCCCTGATTGTGCTTGCCGTTCTATCTGCTGAACAGGCCTCAGCAGCGAGCGGGGGTGCAGGGCGTTAAGGACTTCCTGACGCCAGGAATGGGCTTGGAAACAGGCAAACGACGGCGCGGATAAGAACGATAAAGAACAGAGAGGACAACTCATGTCCCATCCGTTATTTATCCGTTAAACGTGTGCGTTCATTATTGCGATAATGCTTGAATGCAGGGTTCCACGACGCATCCAGAACGCGAAGCTTCAGGCCGCCTGTCGCAGGTGAGTCGCGCGTTGCGGTCACGAAATTTCCGGCTTTACATTGTGGGTCAGGGGATCTCGCTGATTGGCAGTTGGATGACGCGGCTGGCGCTCTCGTGGCTCACCTACCGCCTTACGCATTCGGCCCTGCTGCTCGGGCTGCTCGGGTTTGCCGGGCAGATTCTGACGTTTATCCTGGCGCCGTTTGCCGGGGTATGGATCGACCGGCTCGACCGGCGCAGGCTGCTGGTCATCACGCAGGCGCTGTCGGCAGCGCAGTCGCTGGCTCTGGCATGGCTGACGCTAGCCGGCATCATTACGATGAACGAGATTCTGGCTCTGGCCGCGCTCCAGGGGCTGCTCGATGCCTTCGATATGCCGGCGCGGCAGTCGTTCGTGGTCAAGATGGTGGACGACAAGGCGGACCTAAGCAATGCAATCGCGCTTAACTCGTCGATGGTGAACGTAGCGCGACTGGTGGGGCCGCCGATTGCCGCCTTTGTGATTGCGCGGCTGAACGAGGGCTACTGTTTCCTGATCGACGGCGTCTCGTACCTTGCCGTGATCGTGTCGCTGCTCATGATGCGCATCGCCCTCGATCGACCGACCAGCGCACCCAGGCCATCAGCGTTCGTGCAGATGCAAGAGGGCTGGAGCTACGTTTCAACCTACATCCCGGTCCGGAATATTCTTCTGCTCTTCTGCGTCTGCAGCCTGATGGGGATGCCCTACATGGTGCTGCTGCCCGTCTTCGCGACGCAGGTGCTGCATGGCGGCGCCAATATGCTGGGGTTGCTGTCCGCAGCCAGTGGGACGGGCGCGGTCATCTCCGCAGTAGCCCTGGCAGCGCGCAAGAGTGTGGTGGGTCTCGTCCGGATCATCCAGTTTGCAGCAGCTCTGTTTGGCGCGGGGCTAGTCGTGTTTGGGCTGTCGCACTGGCTATGGCTCTCTTTGCTGGCGATGCTCGTGACAGGGTTCGGCATGGTGCAGGGCCTTGCCGCGAGCAACACCGTCATCCAGACGCTGGTTCCGGAGGAGAAGCGAGGGCGCGTCATGAGCTACTACACCGTCGCCTTCGTCGGGATGCTGCCGTTTGGCAGCCTGCTCTCCGGCGCGTTGGCGCACTGGATTGGCGCGCCCAATACGCTATTACTGGCGGGAAGCTGCGTACTACTTGGCGGGCTGGCCTTCTGGTCACAGTATTCGGCGATGAGAGAGGTGATGCGGCCTCGGTATGAAGAACTGGGCATCCTGCAACCCAAGGCCGCTGTCGTTGCGGAGTGACTACTCGATGACGGTGATGCGGGTGGCCGTCATCGTGCCGTCCGGCCCTTCCTTCAGGCTCATGCTGGCTTTCGCGCCAGGCTTCAGCATCGACGGATCGCCGGGGAGCGTTGCGACCACCTGAACATTGGCGGGAACTTCAAACTCCGTCTCGCCGACACATCCGCTGCCTGCGCCGCCCGGTGCCTCGGACGAGCGGCCTGTGCAGTTCGCCGCGCCGGGTGCCGCCGCGCCATGGAAGCTGAGCTTGATCACCGGAACCCCGCCTGTCGAGCTGACCTGCTTGACGGTTGCGTTGGTCATCACTTCTTTTACCGTCGCGTTGGTCATCACCTGATCGGGCTTGGCCATGGGAAACTGACCCTCGCCGCGAACGCCGGAGAAGATCCGAATTTCGTTGGCGCGAATCTTGCCGTCCGGTCCACGGGTGCCGCCGGAGGCGATAAAGTCGCCGGGCTTGATGTCGGCCAGCGTGCGCTTGGCGTTGAAGGTAATGGTCGTATTCGCCGCAAGAGTCGCAGAGCCGATGGAGCCGTCGTCGAGCTTGACTTTGAGAATCTTGCCATCGAACGACTGAATGATACCGGTGACGGGTGGCGAGGGAGGCGGACCCTGCGGAGCTTGCTGGGCAAAGGTTGTAGCAGCGAAGATGCCGGTGGTGAGGATCGCCGGGATCGTTCGCGAGAGCAGGGTGCGCATAGTTGTCTCCATTTGTTGTAACCCGCTGATAGTATCCCAGCAGAGTAGCGACTTCCCAGAAGCTATTTCACTGCATCGAACTATCCTTCTGCCCGGAGATCCCTTTATGCGTTCAGTTGTCTTTCTCGCCACCGCCCTTTGTCTTTCCGCTTCACTAGCCGTGGGCCAGACGGATGTTCCGTACAAGGTTCTGCAGACCGCGCGGGTTGGCGGCGAGGGCGGATGGGACTACATCTATGCCGATGCGGACGGTCGTCGGCTGTACATCCCGCGCGGCGCAGTGAAGGCGACGCCAGCCACTGACACCGTCGCTGAGAGTCCAGCGGTACCAGCGCGCCTGACTGTGTTCGATCTCGACATCCTGAAGCCGGTTGGAGAAGTCGCCGGTGTCGGCGGTAACGGGACGGCTGTCGATCCGAAGACGAATCACGGGTTTACCAGCGATCATCCGCAGGTCTCGATGTTCGATACCAAAACGATGAAGCTGCTCAAGAGCATCGACGTCGGCGCAGCGCGTCCGGACGGTATCTACTTCGACCCCTTCAACGAGCACGTCTATGTCTTTAGCCACCCGACCAAAGATGCGACCGTGATCGACGCCAAGGATGGAACGGTACTCGGAACCGTTGATCTGGGTGGCACGCCGGAGCAGGCCGTGGGCGACGGCAAAGGGATGCTGTATGTCGTGATGCAGGAGGCGGTTGGCGGAGTCGCTGTCGTCGATGTGAAGACGATGAAGACAGTCGCGCATTACTCCTTCGAAGATAAGGGCGGCTGCAATGGGCTGGCGTTGGACGTCAAGAATCAGATTCTGTTTGCGGCGTGTGGTCGGTCGGGAAATCCGACAACGCCAACTCCGATGATGGTGGTGATGAGCGCCACGGATGGCAAAATTCTGACGACTCTCCCGCTGGCCGGAGGCTCCGATGGAGCGACCTTCAACCCCGCCACCATGGAGGCTTTCAGCACCCACGGCAACGGGACGATGACGATCGTAAAAGAGAAGAGCCCGACCAGCTTTGAGGTCGAACAGAATCTGCCGACCATGAACGGCGCGCGGACGATCACACTCGACAGCAAGACCGGGCACCTATTCGCGATGGCGCAGGAGCGAGGCCCTGCGCCGCCCCCGCCAGCCAACCCGGCACCGGGGGCGAGACCGCCACAGGGTGTCGTCGTGCCGGGGTCGTTTACGATCCTGATGGTCGGTAAGGCGAAGTAGGCTTAGTAAAAAGTCACATTGTCGACCTGTAGGAACAGCTTCTGGCCGCCCTTGCAGCTACCGCCAAACTCCACCTGCGTCACATCGGTTCCGGTCCACGGCTTGGTGCGGCGTGGGCTGGGCGATGCGAGCGCGGCGAAGGGTATCTCCAATGTCTTCCACTCCGTCGAGACCGGCAATGGCGCACTCCAGCTTCCCCCTGAGACTCCGCTGAGAGTCAGGCGATCCGAACAGGCATTGCCGCGGGCCTCCAGCCGAACACCGTGGAACGCATGGACGTCTGCGGGGCGAATCGAGCCACGCGTCAGCGGTACGGCAACTCCGGCATAGGCGTCCTTCTTCATCGCCATCTTCGCGGAGATCAGCAGCGCATGGCCATCTCCGTCACGCGCGACAACCTCGCTGATTTCCGTAGTACGGTCGAGACCGCCATCGGGTGTATCCACACGCAGCGTGTCCAGCGACGAGCGACCGTTTTCACTTTCAAAATCGTCGATAAGCGCCATCGCGGTCACCGGCTCAAGATGAGTCGCGCCATTGGCTGCAGGCAGACTCGGTGCGTTCAGACCCCAGACAGACTTTCCATCGATCATCGTCATGGCCAGAGTGTGCACGGCGGCAATGTTCTCCCACGGCTTGCCGTCGAAGAGGTCGAGGTCGGCCCGTTTACCTACCGCGATAGTTCCGCGATCGTCATCCTGCCCGATGACCTTCGCGCTTACTGACGTTGCGGCGGCGATCGCCTGTGCCGGAGTAAGTCCAGCCTTCACCAGCAGCTCCAACTCGTGCAGTGTCGAGCTGCCATGCGGCGTGGCTGGCATTCCGGCATCAGTCCCGACTGCAATGTTCACTCCAGCGTCGTGCAGCATCTTCACGTTCTGCAGGGCGTAGTCGAACTTGTGCAGCCGCTGCGCGTCTTTGGGGTCGGCAGGGATCATCTCGTGCTTCGGATCTTTGTTGGGGTCGTAGACTGCCAACGTCGGGATGGCCGCCATACTCGTCTTTGCAATGTCGGCGACTTCTTCTTTGGTCAGCAGGCGGTCCTGCATGCCGTGCGCCAGGGAGTCGACGCCGGAGTGGGCCGCGAGCACACCACGCTCGACCGTCACGGTGTGGGTCAGGACCTTCCAATGCTGCTTGTGGGCCGCCTCGGTCAGGGCGGAGAGCGTCCACGCATCCATGCTGGTGTTGTCGGGTGCAGATCCATAGCGCCAGCCGTCGGTGAAGGCCTTGATAAGGTCGGGCTGGTAGGGAATGAAGCTCTCCACGGCGGCTCGCGCCAGCTCCGGAGTGTTCGCCCAGCGGGTCGTCGCCTGATCGGCCCAGTCGGCGCCGTGGCCGCCGGGAGTGGAGATGCGGCCCGCGAAGTTGACGTGTGGAGTAGCCAATGTCCCCAGCCAGGTGCGGATCGGCGCGAAGGCCTCCGGCGCTTCGTTGAAGTCGTTGACCGTGGTCACGCCGGACTTGATGTACTCGGTGGCAATCTGCGGGATGGTGTCGGGCTCGCCGGCCGGCGTCCAGTGGGTGTGGAGATCGTAGAAGCCCGGCGTCAGAGCCTTGCCGTGAGCGTCAATGATCGTCGCGCCAGCGGGCACCTTCAGGTTCTCGCCAACGCCAACGATGCGGTCACCCTGAATGAGCACCGTGCTGATGGCGGCGGGCTTGCCCGTTCCGTCGAAGACCATCGCTCCGACGATTGCCGTGGTCACCGGAACAGGGGCAGAGCCGAGCGCGAAAGCGAGCGCACCAACGGTGGCGAGTGCAATGAATAGTGGTCTGGGCATGGCGGGAAGACGCGCTCCGTGGGCTGGGCTCCTTGACAGAAAGGAACCGCTTTGATTTTCAAAAGGTTATTAGCAGCTTACACGGGAGACGTCCTGTCTCCGGGGTACATGGTCCGCATCATTCGCAGCGTTATCAGTCGTGTTCAGCCGTTCATGTTCGCTCAGCGGACTAAAGCGATGCGTTTGAACACGATGCGGTGCGGACTAACACCTTCGTGGGATACACCATGCGTCTTTTGCTGGTTACGTTTGGTTACCTTCGCGCTTGTCCTTTAAAACGCTTTGAATCATATGTTTATAGATGACAGCTTTGTCATAAACGCCACTATTTGAGGCTGATTTTGGTTACTTTAGTGTATAGCGCAGTCGCGGCCGATAAGTAGTTTGAACGATCTTGTAGTCCTTGGAGGAAACAGATGATTTCACTCACCGTAAACGGCGTGGTGCACCAGGTAAATGTGACCGATACAAACACTCCACTGCTTTGGGTGCTGAGAGATATTCTCGGCCTGACTGGCACCAAATATGGCTGCGGCATCGAGGTCTGCGGCGCGTGTACCGTGCTGGTGAATGGTCAGGCCGAGAAGTCCTGCGATATGGATGTAGGTTCGGCGATCGGCAAAAACATCATGACGGTCGAGGGGTTGTCTGCGGATGGCAAAAGCCATCGGCTCCAGAAAGCCTGGGCGCAACTGCAGGTTCCGCAGTGCGGGTACTGCCAGTCCGGAATGCTGATGTCTGCGCAGGCTTGTTTGCAGCAGCACCCGCAGCCTACCGACTCCGATATCGACGAGATTCAGAACATCTGCGTTTGCGGAACTTATCCGCGGATTCGCCTGGCGATCAAACTCGCCGCAACCCTATAAACCTGACCATTCAGTGCGGAGCGCAACTATGTCGACGGAACTTTTGGAAGAGACGGCGCAACCCAGCGAGGGTTTGCGTGTGAACAGGCGGAAATTTCTAATCGGTGCAGGCGGCGGGTTTGTACTGCACTTTTGCTTGCCAGGGCTTTCGCGCGTGGCGCAGGCGGCTGGTGTGCCGACACCGACGCAGCTCAACTCCTACATTCAGATCAACGCGGACAACACTGTTACCGTCTTCTTCGGGGGCTGCGAGTTTGGCCAGGGTGCAATGTCTGGCCTGACCCAACTGCTGGCCGAGGAGCTGATGGTGGCGTGGACGCAGGTCTCGGTGCAGACCGCCGTTGCAGGAAGCATCTCATATATAACGGGCGGCAGCAGCGCGATCAATCTGAACTATCTACCGTTGCGGCAGGCTGGCGCCGCGGTGCGGACGATGCTGATTCAGGCTGCGGCCACGAGCTGGAGCGTCCCGATTGCGGAGTGCACAGCGACGAATAGCACGGTGGTCCACGTGCCGACAAGCCGGGTTCTTACCTACGCGGCAATCGCGCCAGCGGCCAGCCTGTTGACGCCGCCGGCGAACCCAGCGCTGATTCCAGACGCGCAGCTTCGGTTGATCGGAAAATCCGTCCAGCGGCTCGACATTGCCGACAAGGCGAACGGTCGCGCCGTGTATGGCATCGATGTTCAGGTTCCCGGCATGGTGTATGCGGTGGTGCGGCACTGCCCGTCGCTGGGTGGGACACTGGCACAGACGCCGAATAAGCCGAGCGGCGTCCTGGCGGTCGTGCCGCTTGGCAATGCCGTTGCGATGGTCGCGACCACCACCTGGGGTGCGATGTCTGCGGTCCGGCAGGCGAGCATCAAGTGGACGATCCCCGCATCCTCCGCAAGCATTGATACGACTGTCTTCAACACGCAGGCGGCATCGATGATGGCAAACGGGCCCTTCGTCAATGCCGAAACCATCGGCAACGTACCCGGCGCGATGAACTGGGCGGCGAAGACGTTCAGCGCGACCTACTCCTTTCCGTATCTGGCGCACGCTTGCATGGAGGTACTGAACTGCACGGTTAGCTGGACGCCGACGAGCTGTACGATCTGGGCTCCGACGCAGGCAGCTCCGTGGGTTCTAATGACAGCGCAGGCGTTGACTGGATTTGCGCCGAGCCAGATCACGGTGAACACCACCCTGATGGGCGGTGGTCTGGGTCGCAAGATTGAGCAGGACTACATTGCCCAGGCGATTATGGTTGCGATGGCGGTCAAGAAGCCAGTGAAGCTGACATGGCCGAGAGAAGAAGACTTCGGTCGCGATCAGTATCGACCGATGGTGCTGTCGCAGGTAACGGCGGGTCTCGATAGCTCGAACCAGTTGTTGGCCTGGAGCAACCGCGTTGTGTCGCCGTCGATCCTAGCCCAGCGCGGATGGATCGCGTCGGGTGCCGAGGATGGGCAGGCCACGGAAGGTGCGACCGATCTGCCGTACGCGATGTCGAACCGGCAGGTGAATTACGCGGCGCATCCGTCGCCGGTCCCGGTTGGGTTTTGGCGATCGGTTGGCCACTCCTACAACGCGTTCGTGGTCGAGACTTTCATCGACGAACTGGCGCACATTGCGGGTGTCGATCCCTATGCTTACCGGCGCAACATGCTAGTGAATAATCCCCGCTACCTTGCGGTGCTGGATGCGGCAGCGAAGCTGGGGAACTACTCTGGAACGCTGAAGACGGGCCATGCGCGCGGTATTGCGCTGGGCGAGGCGTTCGGGACGGTCGTCGCGCAGGTGGTCGAGATATCCAACGCGACGGCGACCTCGATGACTGTGGTGAGTGTTGCTTGCGCGGTCGATTGCGGACGCGTGATCAACCCGGACTCAGTGACGGCGCAGATGCAGGGCGGCATCATGCACGGCATCTCATCGATTCTGTGGGGCAACATTACGTTTGCAAACGGCGTGGCGAGCGTGAAGAACTTCAGCCACTACCGCGTGCTGAAGATGCACGAGGCCCCGGCGATTACAGTCAGCATTCTGCCGAGCACGAACCCGCCGACCGGCACTGGAGAACCGGGTGTTCCGCCGATTGGCCCGGCGCTGGCGAATGCGTACTTCAAGCTGACGGGGAACCGGGTTCGCACCCTGCCGTTCTTCCCGACGCAGAGCACGATGAGCGACGGTTAGCTGCAACGTGTCTGGGCGGAAGGCCGAACAGTCTTTCGCCCAGACTTACTTACGTTTCCAATGACACGCTCCGGTGCCAAGCGTATCCATGATCTCGTTCTTGCTGATGACGACGTATGCCACAGTGCCACCGGCACCGGTATGCTGCTGGACGTAGATCGTTGGTAATGCTACAGCATACGTTGCCGGAGCCGTCACAGTATGGCCTTCGATGAGCCAGGTCTGGGTCTCCGCGGCAAATATCCGGGTTTTATAGCAGCCGTACTTGCCTTCGGTATTCACCCACGTCCCGATGAGTGGGTTGTTCGAAGGATTAACGACTGGACTCTTCTGTGCTCCGATGCTCGTTGCGCCTGCCAATGCAATACCCAAAGCTGCCGCTGTCCGAATTCTGTTCATGCTTTCCCCATTGTTTCCGTGAAGAGTCCTGTTTCCTATTAACGCTGGAATGCAGGGCAAAAGATGTCACCGTCGCGGGAGGAGAAATTCATAGCGCGACGAAGCGTAATGAGGCAGCCCAATTAATGGTGCGGCGAAAGCTCCACCGGACCGATGAGGCCGTAGTTCTGGATGAGTCCCCGTCTTTTGACCTTGGGGTCGAGGCTTGAGAGCCGGTTGTTCAAGGTGGTTACGACCCGGACCATGAGGGTGTTTGCTCCGGGGTGGAGCAGCGGACCGATCTCGGCGGCTGCGCTGATCTGCTTCACCGGTACTGCTTTCCCGTTTACCGAAAGCGTGAATGAATCGAAGACTTCGCCGAGGTTCAACAGAGCTGCGGTGCCAGGCTTCCAGTCCGCAGGAAGGTTGACGATGGCCGTGTAGGTGCCGACGCCGGAGACGTCTTTCAGCGC
>JAYVZU010000624.1:0-2940 GCA_043783075.1 Rhodanobacteraceae bacterium | reverse complement strand
GATAACCGCGATGGATGAACGTCTTCAGAACCCGATACACCGTGGTCTTAGAGATCTTTGTCCCACGATGGATGGCCTCCAGCGACATCGGCTGCTTCTCCGTCTGGAGAAGTTCCAAAATGTCGAGCGCCTTCGTAAGGACCGGGATGAGGTAGAGCAGTCTGGTTGATTTAGCCACTGAGTTCTTGTCCGCTCCCAGTATGCATTCCGTTACAGAAATGCAAACGGTGAAATCCTGAAACTTAAGAAATAACCATAACACGGGCTCCGAGGTCATTCTGAGCGCAGAGAAGAATCTCAGTATTTGCTTTCCGGCCCCAGCCCCAACCCGCCGGGGCCCCATCTCAATCTCAGCCTTACCGCGATTGAGGTGGGGTCCCAGTATCGACCTTACGCGTAGCTGGAAACAGCCTTAGAAGCGGCAGCCGCACGCTCGCCCGTAATCTTCTCCATGTACCCGCTCTCGCGCAGCGCAGCCAACGGATCAGCAGAAAATCCACGGGCAACACGCCACGCCCGAACGAGCGGACGGACATCCTGCCAGAACGCCGTGCGGAACGTCTCTTCCGCCTCCACCAGGCTGCACGATTCCTGCAGGTCTGACAGCTTCGCATGATCCACCAGCGCCGCACGCGCATACAGTTCCTGCGCCGTAACGACCGACTGCACCATCGCCTCGATCTTGCCCTTCAGGTTGTGGCTCTGGTCGATCATGAACGCGATCGCCTTTCGCTCCTCGGAACTAACCGACAGAATCTCGTGGAAGATCCGGAAGAGCTGGTAGGGGTCAATCGAGCCCAGCGTCAGATCGTCGTCCGCATACTTGCGATCGTTGAAGTGGAAGCCACCCAGCGACCCGACGTACAGCAGCCAGGTCACAATCTGCTCAATATTGGTTCCCTGCAGGTGGTGCCCGGTGTCCACCAGCACGACTGCCTGTGGGCCGGCGCGGCGGCAAAGCTCCAGCGACATGCCCCAGTCCGCGATATCCGTATGGTAGAAAGCCGGCTCAAACGGTTTGTACTCAATCAGCATGCGCTGATTCGGGTCCAGCGCCTGGTGCATCTCGCCAAACGCCTCGTCCATGAATCCAATGCGCTTCGACATGCTCTGCGTGCCCGGGTAGTTCGACCCATCCGATACCCAGATCGACACATCCGGCGCGTCGAACGCCTTCGAGATCGCTACCGAATCCAACAGGTGATCGATCGCCTGGCGCCGAATCTCCTTGCTCGGATTCGCAATCGAACCGTACTTATAGACCTGATCCTGAAAGAGATTTGGGTTGATCGAACCGGCGCGCACACCATACTTCTTCTCCAGCGCCTTGATCACCGCAGCATCCGCCACTCCACCTGGCAGGTCCCACAACACGTGCAGCGCCACCGTTGGGCTGGCGCCGGTCAGGTTGTTCACCTGGGCCGCGTCCGCAAACTTCTCTTCAATCGTCGTCGCAGCCGCGGGCTGCACAAACTTGCCAAACCGCGTGCCCGTATTGGCAAATCCCCATGACGGAACTTCGATCCGAAAGTTGTCCAGTGCCTCAAAGACGCGGGTTTGGGTTGCACTGTCTATGGAGCCAGTATCGCCGGTCGAACTCGTAAGATTGGTAGTCATTGGATCAATGCCTCAGATTGGAAATCGTGAAAGTATATCCCTATTGAATTAGTCGATAACCTTGCCTGATTTAGGTGCCGATTGTCAAAGGCATTTTTGCAGTCCCGTCTCCACTCGTCTCCGAAACTCACTCATGCGACAGTAATAAGAAGGCCCTGATACGCGACTGTCTGGAATCTCGACAGATTCATTAGAGACTATATTTCACATTCGCAACTCCCGTCGCGTATGATAAGGGGTGCTTCAACTATCTTTAAAACTCCGGAGCAAGCTTGAATGGGACCTAATCCGTTTCTCGGCGTGATCTTCCACTGGATCGGCGGGTTCGCCTCCGCAACAAACTTCATTCCCTTCCGGGGAATCAAGCGCTGGTCGTGGGAAGTCTACTGGCTCATTCAGGGCTTTGCTGCGTGGATCGTCGCCCCACTCGTGCTCGGATCCATCTTTGTACCGCACCTCTTCTCTATCCTCAACCAGTCCTACGCCGAGCACCCGAAGAACGTCCTCTTCGCACTGCTCTTCGGCATGCTCTGGGGAGTCGGTGGCATCACCTTCGGCCTCGCCATCCGCTACCTCGGCATCGCGCTCGGATACGCTATCGCGCTCGGCCTCTGCGCCGCCTTCGGAACCGTCGTTCCGCCCATCTTCCACGGCCAGATCCTCTCCATCATGAGCCAGACCTCCGGCCAGTTCATCCTGCTCGGCGTTGCCATTTGCATCATCGGCGTGGCAGTCAACGGAGCCGCCGGTGTCTCCAAGGACAACGAGTTCACTCCGGAAGAAAAGGCCGAAGCCGGCGAGACCGACTTCGACTTCCGCAAGGGCCTCGCCATCGCAGTCCTCGCCGGCTTTATGAGCAGCTTTTTCGCCTTCGGCCTCGACGCTGGCAAGCCCATCGGAGACCTCACCAAAACCCTCCTGCTCGCCGACGGACGCATGGACCTCTGGCAGAACCTGCCCATCCTCGTCGTCGTCCTCTGGGGCGGCTTTCTCACCAACTTCATCTGGTCGTGGGTCCTCATCATCAAGAACGGCTCTGCATCGCAGTTTACGGGAACCCCGGGCCTGAACCCCATGCGGGCCACCGCAGTCACAGGAAACACCATGGCAGACTTCGATCCCGAAGATCCGCAGTATTCGGAGCGCCTGTCCATCTCCACCCTCCTCGCCAACTACGGCTTCGCCGGCATGGCAGGAGTCATCTGGTACTTCCAGTTCTTCTTCTACTCTATGGGCCAGACCAAGATGGGCAAGTACGACTTCTCCTCCTGGACCCTCCACATGGCGTCGATCATCATCTTCGCCACCCTCTGGGGCATCTTC
>JAYVZU010000623.1:0-8838 GCA_043783075.1 Rhodanobacteraceae bacterium | reverse complement strand
CCCAGGCGTCTTTGCTGTGGCCACCGCGCTGCATAGAGACCACTGGCCCCTTGCCGGAGCCATCGACTGGCCCATCGCTTTCGGCAACGCGAACCAATCCGCCGGGAATCGCGATCCAACCGTTCGCCGTGTTCAGCACATACGCACGCAACACAACACTGCGCGAATCAAGATGGCCGTTCTCCCACACCGGCGCTGTCGAGAGCGTGACCTGCTCCTGCGCGACATACTCGTAAGGTCTGGCGCGCATCTGGTCCGCCAGTTTCAGCTTCTCGGCAGGCGGCATCTCCGCGCCAAATACCGGCTCCATGCCGCGCGACGGGAACGCAGGCTTGATGACCACACTATCCAGATTGTTGAGAACCCAATCCAGCGCATACGACTGTCCACACCACCACGTCGCCACCGAGGGCAGCTTCAGCTGCTCACCCAGCAAATGCCTCGAAAGACCCGGCAGAAACGGCATGACTGCAGCCGTTTCGATGACACCACTGCCCAACGCGTTGGCCACCTGAACATTGCCGGCGACGATGGCATCGACCAGCCCCGGAACACCCAGCAGCGAGTCGCTGCGAAGCTCAAGCGGGTCGCAAAAACTGTCATCCACGCGGCGCAGAATCACGTCAACCTGCTCCAGGCCGTCGACGGTCTTCAGATATACATTCCGATCGCGCACCGTAAGATCCGCACCTTCCACCAGCGTGAACCCAAGGTAGCGCGCGATGTAGGAATGCTCGAAGTAAGTCTCGTTATGCGGTCCCGGAGTCAGCAACACGATGCGCGGATTGTCTTTTTCTGACAGGCTCGTCAGCGCGTCCCGTTGTGCCCGGAAGAACGGCGCAAGCCGCTGCACGTTCGATTCGCGGAACAAATCTGGCAGAACATCGGAGACGATGGTGCGATTTTCAAGCGCGTATCCGCTGCCAGAAGGCGCCTGTGTGCGATCCGCCAGAACCCACCACTTGCCATCCGGCGAGCGGGCAAGATCCACCGCAAGCATCTGCAGATAGCTGTGCGAGGGCACGCGAACTCCGACCAGCGGACGGAGGAATGCCGGATTTGCATAGATCAACTCCGCGGGAAAATGCCCCTCCGCAATCAGCCTCTGGCGTCCATACAAATCCTCCAGAACCATGCTGAGAATCTGCGCGCGCTGCACAATGCCCGCCTCGATAAAACGCCACTCGTCGGCTGGAATGAGGAACGGAACGACATCGATCTTCCATGGCCGATTGGCTCCCAGCGGATCGCTGTAGATGTTGTAGGTGATACCGTTCTCGCGGATGCGCCGCTCGGCGCGACTCCAGCGTCGGCCCAACTCATCAGGACCAATCTCGCGCAGCGACTCGATCAGATGAGCCCAGTGCGCGCGCGGCGTCACTCCGTCTGCCGACATCTCGTCATACGCACCGCCGTAGCGGAGCGGCGTCTGATCGAGGTCAATCATCATGGCTCAAGACCTGCGTAGGGCGTAGGCATGGGCCGGCCAGTCTGCGGGATGCGCATATCCAGCGTGATGGGAAAGACCGGGTTCACCTCTTCGTCCGGAACGACAGCCGGATCAGTCGGTGTCGGGTTGATCTGGAAGCGTTCCTTCCGCCGCGCCTCAGCCTCTGTCGCTGAGGTCGGCTTCCCGGGGTAGATGCGCCCGTCTGGCGGAGCAACATAGTAGGTACACTGCCCAACAGAACAACCGCGCAACGTATCCAGCACCTCAAACACAAGCGGCGCGTGGATCGGCACCGTCGGGTGCAGCGTCGCAGCGAATCGCCGCGCGCGGAAGCGAATGCCGGCCAGCGCAACGCCCGGTTCGCCCGTCGGCGTAAGCGGAACGCGTCGACCATTGCAGGTGACCACATAGCGCGATTCAGTCGTGATGCCCGACAGTGTGACCTGAATGCGCTCCAGCGAAGAGTCCACGCTGCGGACCGTGCGTCCAGAGACTGCCTCTTCAGCCAATACGTTCCACGGTTCCAGAGCGTGGCGAAGCTCAAGCTCCAGACCGTCCGCCGCGATGGACCCAATCTTCGGGAAGCGGAATTCCGCATGAGCGGCAAACCAAGACTCTTCAAAGTGGAATCCAGCACGCTGCAACGAGGCCAGCACTTCACCGAGGTCTCGCTGGACAAAATGCGGCAACATAAACCGGTCATGCAGCGCCGATCCCCAGCGCGTAAGGCCGCCTTCGAACGGCGTCTTCCAGAACATCGCAACCAGCGCGCGAATCAGCAGAGACTGCAGCAGACTCATCCGCAGGTGCGGTGCCATCTCGAAGGCGCGAAGCTCCAGCAGGCCGAGTTGCAGGCCCATGCCTTCGGGCGGGAACATCTTGTCGATGCAAAATTCAGCCCGGTGCGCATTGCCCGTCATATCGACCAGCAAATTGCGGAACAGGCCGTCCACAATCCACGCCGGACAGTTCTCCTTGGGCAGGTTCGCAAACGCGACTTCCAGCTCATATAACGCATCGTTACGAGCTTCATCGACACGCGGATACTGGCTCGTCGGCCCAACATACATGCCGGAAAACAGGTACGAAAGCGATGGATGGTTCTGCCAGAAAGCCACCATGCTGCGCAGCAAGTCGGGGCGGCGCAGGAACGGGCTATCCATCACCGTCGCACCGCCAATGACGATATGGCTGCCGCCACCCGTTGCGACGTGACCGCCGGCGTAGGTGAATTTCTCCGCAGCCAGCCGGTTCTTGCGGGCTTCCTCAAAAAGCAGAACCTGCAGCGATTCCAGCTCGTTCCAATTGCTGGCTGGCGGAAGATTGATCTCCAGCACACCGGGGTCGGGTGTGACGCTGAAGAAACGCAGCCGAGAATCAGCCGGCGGCGTATATCCCTCCACCCACACCTTTACGCCGAGATGAGCGCAGGTATCCTCAATCGCGGCGACCAGATCAAGGTAGTTGGCCAGTTCGGAGTCGAACGGCATAAACACATGTAGCCGGCCCTCGCGAGCCTGCACGCAAAGAGCCGTTCGAATCAGCACAGGTGTCGATTCGGCTGTGCTCGAAAGAGGCGGCAGCGTGTCTGGTTCAGGCTCGACCGCAAACAACTCCGGGTGACGCTCTGGGCTGGTCGGCAGCTTCACCTTGTCCGCAAACGGAGCCACGTCGAACTCATACACAAGCTCATCCGGAGCGACCCACGGAATGACATCCGTGGAGATGCGAAAGCCGATTGGCCCGTCCCCAAACATCAACTCCAGTCGCTCAGGCCGCGGAAACCACAGTTGGCTCGACCAAACGAGTTCGCCTTCCGGTTGACGGCGGCGAATCGGCAGAATGTATCCGGCCGGCTCGGTCACATCTGGATCCGCATTGAAGGCCGGCAGCAAATTCTCAACACTCACCTGTAGCCGACGCGTCAGGGCTTCGCTAAAACGCAAAGCGTCGCTGACCCCGTAGCTAGATGCCTCGTCTTCCTTCGGGATCAGGTCGGGATTCTCCCACACCGGGACACCGTCGTTACGCCAGTAGCAACTTAGCGCCCACCTGGGCAGCGGCTCCCCGGGATACCACTTGCCCTGTCCAAAGTGTAGTAAACCAGTCGGCGCAACCTCATCGCGGATGGCGCGAATCAGGTCCAGACCACGTGTCCGCTTGATCGGCCCCAGAGCCTCGATGTTCCATTGCGGACTTTCGGGCTCGTCAATGCCGACAAATGTAGGCTCTCCACCCATAGTCAGCCGAACATCCTGGGCTTTAAGGTCTGCGTCAACATGATGGGCAAGCTGTTCCACCTTGGCCCAATCGGCTTCCGAAAACGGCATCGAAACCCGCGGCGCTTCATTCAGCCGGCGAACTGTCATGGAGAAGCTAAGCTCCACCTCTGCGGACTCAGCAGTACCGGCGATTGGAGCCGCCTGCGCGGCAGTCGGCGTACAAACCAGCGGGATATGGCCTTCGCCAGCCAACAGACCAGACGTTGGATCGAAGCCAATCCAGCCAGCGCCGGGCAGATAAGCCTCCGCCCACGCATGCAGGTCCGCAGAGTCTACCGTCGGGCAGGCGGGGCCTTCCAACGGCCGCTCATCCGGAGCCAGTTGAATCAGATACCCAGAGACGAATCGTGCGGCAATTCCCAAACCGCGCAGCAACTGCACCAGCAGCCATGCCGAGTCGCGGCACGAGCCGGAGCCAAGTTTCAGCGTCTCTTCACACGTCTGGACCCCTGGTTCAAGCCGGGTGTTGTAGCGGATCTGGTCACGCACACGCTGATTCAGCGACAAAAGAAACGAGACTGTACCGCCCCGATTGCCGTTGAAATCCGAAAGAATTGAATTAAAGAGCGGACCAGCGACATCGACAGACCGATACGGCTCAAGGTCCTTCGTCAGCTCGGGCGCGTAGTGGAACGGATACTCCTCGACACCCGGCTCCAGAAAGAAATTGAATGGATTAATAGGTGTCAGGTCGGCGACCAGGCTCACGTCGACCGTCAGTTCGTCAGTCTTGCCCTGAAACAGGAGCCTCGCAAGATGGTTGTAATGGAGATCCAGCTGCCAGTTCAGCAGGTGGTTCGCGGGAGACACGTCCAGCGCATAGCTAAGAATGGGCGTCCGGCAATGCGGTGCGGGACGCAACTGGATGACCTGCGGACCAAGAAAAATCGCCTTGTTATACCGATACTGCGTGCGGTGATTCAGAGCAACCTGTCTACCCATCGATCCTCTTGCGGCCTGCTCCCAGAAAAGCGGCCCTCTCATGCTGCCTGTTTGCCTGACGTTGCCCTAAATTCGTGCGGAGGTCTGTACTTTAGAGCATAGGTTAACAGAGATAGACATGAAAAAACGATCAAATCGTCCCCGCAGTGCGCAGGAATTCCTGTGCCAAAAGGTCTGATTATAAGGGGGTTGTTGGTGGACCTGATCGGGATCGAACCGATGACCTCTTCCATGCCATGGCGTAATCCCTCCTACTCCCAACAACTTACAAGAGTGTTTGAGCCTGCCATGTACCCATAAGAACGTGCAAATACGTCGTAGGAGCTTTCAGGTTGGGTCGAGGATTGGGTGGGTGTGCAGGCCAAAATGGGTCACGCAGTTGGAGACCGTAAATCGGTATCGAAGGTGCATATCCGCAGTGATTATTTGCTTCAATCGAAATGGCTCGCTGAACTCAAACGCATACGCGATATCTAGTCATCTTGGCAGGTTGGTACGCTCTTTTAGTGGATTAAAACATAAGTGCTTTATTATCAATTATTTATATCGAAGAAACAGTGTATACTAATCTTTCACAGGGTTCGCAGCGTGAGGAACGATTTCCGCGAGGCGGCCCTTCAACGGCCTTATCAGTTGGAGCAGCAAAGAGCACCTGGAGGCAATACTGCCATGACCAAAACCGCAAATAGCATAAGCGATGTGAGGATAGCTGCCTTAAGAACCGCTATTGAGACTCTTCACAAATACGGATTCTTAGGATTCAAGGCAGGCTCGGGCGGGGCTACGGCGGACCTCAGGGTCTTCGTGACCGGCGTCGATGACAGCGATTCTTCATCCCCATCCCTTTGGTTGTCGACGCTATCCCCGATTGGCCTTATCCCAGGTTCTGTCGACCACCTCGAGGCGGATATCCCGATTGATTTAGCGACATACGATTTGTTCATGAAAGGTGCTCCGGCTATATAAAAGTAAGTCAACGGCCGCGCAAGCGAAGATCTCTTCTCTGAGAACGGATAGGCGATTCTGGAATGTCCTAAAAGAAGGTCAACCCTCATGGCTGTCGGATCCGAGGCCATATGGATTTCGAGAGTTGGGCTCCGCAACAAGCACTCCTCCAGGAAAGTCTCACGCGCGGTCGCGTGCGTGATCGCTTCCCCACCGCGTTGGACCGGGTCAGGTAGGCCGTCCACGCTGGCGCAAGTCTGGACGATCGGCGCAGGTAGTTGCAAGGCCATCGTCTGCGGCTGCACAGTGGGTTGAATGATGACATCCAAACCGCAAACATGAGCAGGCAGGCGAGCGTGGGCTTCAGATTTCTCATTACAGCATGGTAGGTCAAATTCGGTCAGGCGCTATTCAGCATCTCGGGACCGTTGTTCCTAACGTTGCCCACCAGCGGATTAGCCGGCTGCATTTCCATAGCGTCAGACTCAAACGGACGCAGTAAGTCTACAGGCGGCTGCTCAGTAACCTCCCTTGATAGCCAACGGTCGTAGTCTCGTGGGTGGACGATGACCGGCATACGGGTATGGACGGTCGACATCAATTCGTTGGCCTCCGTGGTGACGATGCTGTACGACTGGAGCCAATGCCCGTCCTTATCCTTCCAAGCGTCCCAAAGCCCAGCAAAACCCAGCATCGCACCACTCTGAAGGCTGATCGCATAAGGCTGCTTGATCTTCTTGTCCAAGGTCTTCCACTCATAGAAGAACGACGCCGGCACGATGCAGCGACGTTTCTTGAGTGGCTCCCGCCACGTCGGACTTGTGCGGATGTTCTCAGCCTTCGCGTTGATCGTGGACATGCCCTTCACGTCCGATAGCTGTTTGGTAAAGAACGGAACCAGGCCCCACCGCATGAGTACCATCTCGCGTGTGCCATCTTCCTTGCTCTCACGGATGACTGGCTGAAAAGTAGACGGCGCGATGTTGTAATCGTCGGCCAGTGGCAGGTCAGGCGGGATTGCCCTAGCGTGGAACGCCTCGGCAATCATCTGCTTGTCCGACCGTCGCCCGTATCGTCCGCACATAACTACGCCCTTGCAGTTTTGCGCTCTTGCAATGCGAGTACGCGGTTTGCCATCCGCATCAAGTCATCGGCAAAGTCAATAGCTTGTTCGGGCGATACGGCTAGCTGGACCACACCCAAGTCGCCTTTTGCGAGTTCTTCGGGACTTTTGGCAAATTGCAGTTGCACCAGAAGTCCCCCGTCGAAGCCCTCGTGATGCCACCCAATTAGGGGCATCATGGAGACCCTACCTTCACCGTTCCGGAGATATTGAACTTGATGACCCGCCGTCTTGTTTGCGCTCACTCTCTTACCCTCAATCAGACTTCGTTGCACTTCTCACACGTCGTTCGGTGCTGGCCATAAGCAACCCACTTCGGGAACTTGCCGAACATCGGGTTGGTCAGGTCGAAAAATCCCCGGTCCTTCGCCAATTGGTACGCGGTCGGAGATGCGACGGCGAACGCTTGGAAAAGAACCATACCTTCGTCAACAGGCGGGAGGATCATCAAGGGGCCATTGCCGGCGGAACGCCTCGGTCAACATCCGTTCGCGTTCGATTTCAATCTCGGTGCTGATCGATTCCAAGTTCCACCTCGCCTTCGTCGGCCAACGCAGCCCATTCCTCAGCGGTCAGCTCATCTTCTGCGATACTTGCCGCAATGGTTTCCCGTGCAGTCTGGGCGTCAGGAGCGGCGACTATCACGGCCAGTCCATCGGCCAAGAGTTTCGCGTTTGCCTTGCTGATGGAAAATCGCTTGGTCGTGTGTTCGCGCCGTTCGTGAGCCTCAACAGAGTCAGCAAACATCAGGTCTATCGCAACAATGTCGTCCGTCTCTGGAAAGGCTGAAGCGTCGATGATAACGCCTTCTTTGTTCGTGGCCATTTGATTCTCCTCTACTTCAGCTTTGCCATCTGATCTTTCGTCAGGTTCAACCACACCGCACCCCGACCCCTTTGTATGCCGAATTCCAACGCCTCACGGTCGGCTGACGAGAGATCTGCACCGCCGTTCTTCGCCATCTCAAACACCTTTTGGGGGTCTTTGAAGGTCAACTTTCGCCCAAGCGACGTCTTCAGATCGTCCATCAGGAACTGGCAATACCAGCCCTTGTGAATCAACATGAAGTGCATGTATACACGATGGCGGGGCTGGCACTTGGCACAATACCTCTCTTTGGCGGGCGGGGTATCCAGCGGTACATGACACGAACAACAAATTCGTCCGCTCTCCCGCATCCGCGTAGTCGATGCCCGCTCCCCGCCCCATAGGCGAAGAATAGACGAAAACGCCGTGAAGGTCTACAAAGATCGCAATGGCCTTCGCTGCGCGCTGACCCTTGCTCCCTCAAAGGAAGAGTCGGCATCCCGGTCGAGAGTTGCTCTAGTGAACGACTACCCGTCATTAGAACGCCACGCCGATGGACGCCCCCTCAGTGGGGCCGTTTGTGCGTTCATGACAGAATGGTCAGAATGTACGACTTCCCGACACAAATACAGTCTCTATTGTTGGTCATGGTGCGGGCGTTGGTTGACTCGCCGGACGACGCTACTGTGAGACTCACCCCGGGCGCGATGCCGATGACCTTCGAGGTTCGAGTGGCTCCGAGTGACATTGGGAAGGCCATCGGCAAGCAAGGACGGACTGCGCGCGCCATTCGAGATATTGTCTGGGCCAGTGCCCAAAAGTTCAGACACCCGGCGGTATCTATCGACATCGGGCCGACGTCATAAACCCAACTGAAGGGATGTGGCAACACACGCGCAGGGCCGACGGGGCATGTGTGGCCGTCCTAGACAACGGGGGGCAGGGATAAAACCGCCAGCGTCTGCGGCTGGACGGCTTGCATTAGGATCGGGACCACCCTGACCCACCAGGACACCTCCTGACCATCCCGGACCGAATAAGCCAGGGCAGCTGTCATCCGGAAATACGGCCAGAGACTGATGCATACAGCCATCGTCAGGGCGAGGGGCAGCCGTTGTCAGATTGTTGCTAGCGGCCAATCTCTCTCATCAAGTCTGACACCTTGAGTTCGAGCGCATCCGCCAGACGTTCTAATGCATTGATACCGAGTTCTCGCTTGCCGGCCTCTATCTCAGAAATGTGCGTCTTGCTGAGTTCGGCATGGGCAGCCAGATCAATCTGTCTCCATT
>JAYVZU010000622.1:0-8859 GCA_043783075.1 Rhodanobacteraceae bacterium | reverse complement strand
ACTGCTGCTGATACGACATCTCGCCCATCAATTGCCTCCCTTATACCCCGTGATTGCGTTGTAAATTTGCGTCTGCTCATTCAACTGTTGCGGTATCGACTGCAGAATCTGATTGGCAGTCGTCAGCTCCGTCGTAAGCCGAATCTTCTGCGCCGCGATGCGCGCTTCCTGATTGGTCACGTTGGAGTTGATGCCCGTCTCCTGGCTCTTGTTCTCCGCCAGCGCCAACGAGATCGCGCCTGTAGTCGACGACGATCCAAGCGAATTTAGCATGTTTGAAAACGTCTGGCCGAAGCTCCCCGTGTTCTGAAAGAAACCGGAGGCATCGGAGAAATTTGAGTTCAACGTGCTATCCAAAGCCGCAACATTCAGTGCCATCGTGCCATCCTGGTTCAACGTCAGCCCCAGCTTTGAAATATCTTTGATCGCCCCACTGGCCGTTCCGGTAAACAGGCTCCCGGAAAGCTGAGTCTGCAACTGCCCCAGCGTCGGGCTGCCGTACAGAGGCTCCGCCGCACCCGCCGAGTCGTTACCTTCCTGCAACTTAATCGCCGCAGACACCGCGTTATACGCCGTCACGACCGCCTGCATGGCCGTCTCAATCGCCGTATTGTCGTTGGTAATTTGAACCTGCACCGGAGAATTCAGCGCTGTCGACAGCAATTGGAAAGTCACACCCGGAATTGCGCCAGTCACGGTATTCGATGCGCTGGTCGTGTCTACACCGTCGATATTGAATGCGGCATCCTGACCGGTCTGCCCCACGGAAAACGCAACGGACTTGCCTGTCGTTGCGTCGGTCAAAGATGGCGAAAGGCTGATCTGCCCCGCAGATCCACTGGTATGGCTCACGAGTGACAGCCGCGATCCGGTCGCACTCGTCACGATACTGGCTGCCACGCCATAGCTTTTGGCATTGATCGCCGCCGCAAGCGACGTCAGAGTATTGGTGGTTGAGTCAATCGTCAACGTCTGCGCGCTCGAACCCGAGCCAAACGTCATGCTGCCGCTCAACGTATCGATAGCCGCGGTAATTTCGTCGGAATATCTGGAGCTGGTCTGCGCCAACTGCGTCACGGTGATCGTATGGCTACCCGATACCGACGACGAGCTAGCTGCAGTCAACGTCAACACATTCGTGTTCGAACTGGCGCCCTGCTTCTGTGCCATCACACCGTCAAATGCGGTCAGCGAACTCATCGCCGTGGACAAGCTTGCAAGATTCGTCCCAAGCGCGCTTAGCGCTGTATCCTGCGCCTGCAGGTGGGTCAACTGAGCCTTCCAAGGTGTCTCCACTGCAGACTCGACCGCAAGAATCGCCGACACCGTCGCAGACACGTCGAACCCCGATCCGCCAGTAGCCGCCCCGAAGTTGATCCCAACTGTTCCCATGCCGGTACCTCAATTGCAAGCCTGGGTCCAAACTCGTTGGGCCAAGCATTAGAGATTCCTATTCAAGTTACGGAGATGCCCGCGCCATAAACAAATCGGGGACGAGTCCGATACCTCCGAACCCGCCCCCAGGCATGACTGCCCTTCTGGCCCGTTGGAGCAGAGAGCCTTACTGCACCAGCTTCAGAACTTCCTGCTGCACGCTGTTCGCCTGCGCAAGTGCACTGATGCCGGTCTGGCTGAGTACCTGGTACTTGGCCAGGTCGCTTGCAGCCTGCCCGTAGTTGGTCGATCGAACGTTGCTCTCAGCGGCCGTTAGGTTGACCGACTCCGAGGACGCAACGTTGGACGCCGCCGTCAACTGGTTGATATTTGCGCCCAACACGCCACGCTGGAAGGCCACATCGGCAATCGCCGTCGTGATGCTGGTCAGCACGGTATGGGCCGTTGCCGCCGTCAGTTGCGAGACGTTGGTCGTTGCGGTCGAGGAGAAGTCCACGCCAGCGCCCGGAGTCGTCGTTGCACCAGTCGTCGTGGCTGCCGTCGTCTCCGAGAGCGAGGTTCCCGTTAGGCTGAGCGCATTGGTGCCCGCCGTACCGGTATCGACAGGACCGGTGATGATGAGCTTGTTCGCGTTCGAGCCGGTTCCGACACTGGCAGTTAGGCCGGCTCCGGAGAACGAAGACTGCGCGTTCAGCTGGGTGACGGCTGCTGCAAGCGTAGTGCCCGCAGCTATCGTCGAGGTAACTGCCGTGCCGCCGGCAACTGCAACGCTCAGGGTGCCAGAGAGCGTAGTGGTACTCGCGTTGAGAGCAGCGAAGGTTGCAGTTGCACCGGCCGATGCGGTCGATGCGGTAGGTGTCGGATTGGTCAGCGCGGTAGTTGTTCCGGGCGTGGTGGTACCCGCAGATGGTGCCGAAACACCGATGCTCGACGCCGACAAAGCGCCCACGGTCTCCGAGAACGAGTTCACGCCCGAAGAAGTACCGTCACTCACAAACACCGTCTTCGCCGTTGCAGAGAAGACCGTGTTGCCGTTGTAGTTGGTCGTCGAACCGATGTTTCCGACCTCCGTCAAAATGTTCTGAAACTCCTGGTTGGCCGAGCTCACCTGGCTCGCATTCAACGTTCCGTTGGCCGATTCAGTCGCCAGCGTTACTGCGCGATTCAGCAGGTTCGTCACCTGCGAAAGCGCACCGTCTGCCGTCTGCAACAGCCCAATTCCGGCGTTCACATTCTGTGTCGACTGGTTGAGCGCAGCAACGTTGGCATGCAGGCCGTCAGCGACGGCCAGACCAGCAGCATCATCTGCACCGGAGTTGATACGTGAGCCCGACGACAACTGCGTGAGGGTGTTCTGCAGGCTGGCCTGCGTCTGGTTGAGGTTGTTCTGCGCGTAGATACTGGCGATGTTGTTTAGAAGACCCAAGGACATTTTGATCCGCTCCTGTAGTGAGGTTTGAGTTGCCACGGCGCCTGTCCCGGGGGTACTAACTGTATCCAGGGGCGGGTCGATTTGGAGGCCAACCCGTTGGCTGACCCCTTCGGCCTTCCCCGATAGCGGAAGGCTCCGTGTTCACAACCTCCATCGGCGTCCCAACGAACGACTTTAGTTTCCATCCACCAAGTCAACGCAAAATCCCCGCCAAACTGCACCGAGGTCACGTTCCCTCTGTGCCCCTCCGTGGCACTTCAGCGGCCTCTGTGTTCGTTCTCTCGCTCAGGTCTAGCTCCGCCGATAAGTCCATCAAGGAGCGCACATGATCGATCTAACCCGCCTCAACGGACACCGCATGGTCGTCAACTGCGATCTCATCAAATTTGCCGAGGCCTCCCCCGACACCACCCTCACCCTCGTCACCGGCGATAAGCTCATCGTGCTCGAATCCTGCGACGAGGTCATTGACCGCATCCTCGCTTATCGCGCCAAGATTCTTGCCCGCGCCTGGCCTGACGCAGCCGGCGCGCTGCATTCGAAGCCCACACTCACACCGCCAAACGAAGATCGTATAACGGGCAACGTACAACGTAACTCGTAAGCCACCCAGACACCCAGGAGCCACTTCATGGATATCGCCAGTATCGGCGGCATCATCCTCGCCCTCGTCGGCATTCTCGGCGGCATGATCATCGAAGGCGGCAGCCCCATGGAGATCGTGAAGCCAACCGCCTTCATGATCGTCGTAGGAGGCACAGCCGGAGCCTGCATGCTGCAGTTCCCACTCAGCATATTTATCGCCGCTCTCAAATCCATTGTGAAGGTCTTTCTCCACAAGGGTCACGACGGCGAGGCCGTCCTGAAACAACTCGTCGAGTTCGCCAATAAGGCCCGCAAGAGTGGCATCGTCTCGCTCGACTCCGACGTCAATGATGTCCACGATCCCTTCCTCAAACAAGCCCTCATGCTCGCAGTCGACGGAACCGAGCCCGCCGAAGTGCGCAAGATTATGGAACTCGAGTTGGACAACAGGTCAGCCATTGAAGAGAAGATTCCAGCCGTATTTGAAGCCGCGGGCGGCTATTCCCCAACGGTCGGGATCATCGGTGCCGTCATGGGACTTATTCAGGTTATGAAGAACCTCTCCGACATTGACGAAGTGGGACGCGGCATCGCCACCGCCTTCGTTGCGACGATCTACGGAGTCGCTATCGCCAACCTGGTATGTCTCCCTTCGGCCGCCAAGCTCAAGTTCCGCCACAGCGAGGAGGTAATGCTGAAACAGATGATGCTCGAAGGCGTCATCTCCATCCTCGAAGGTATGAACCCCCGCATGATCGAAACCAAACTCCGCACCTTCCTCTTCGACTCAAAACCCGCCGACGCCAAGGCTGCGGAGGCTGAAGCATGAGTAAGAAAAAACATCCCGAACACGTAAATCACGAGCGCTGGCTGGTCTCCTATGCGGACTTCATTACGCTGCTCTTCGCCTTCTTTGTCGTGCTCTTCGCCTCTGGTCAGAACGACAAGCGCAAGACTGTCATGCTCGCACACTCCATGCAATCGGCGTTCGATCACAACGGCATCTTCGATCCGCACTCCAAGACCCCACCCATCGCCGATGACCCCGACGCAATTCCCCACGCCGTCCCGTCACCCGTCTCGCTGCCAACGCCATCGCTCGCCAACCCGGATATCAATGGCGCAAGCAAAGGTCCCGCCGCCGACCACATTCGCGAGGTCGTCAAGAGAGAGATCACCGAGCGCAAGCTGCCGGAAGGCGTAATCACCGTTCACCCCTCGGCTGAAGGCCTGGTCGTCTCCCTGCGCGAGGCCGGCTTCTTCGCCTCAGGCTCAGCCGAGATCCGCAGCGAGTCCGTGCAAATGCTCACCGCCATCGCCGCCGCCCTACCCAACCAGATCATGCGCGTCGAAGGCCACACCGACAACATCCCCATCCACACCGCGCAGTTCGCTACCAACTGGGAGCTCTCCACAGCGCGCGCCGCCACCATTACGCGCCTCATCCTTGCCCAACACACCGCCGACCCAACCCAGGTCTCCGCCGCTGGTTACGCCGAATTCCGCCCCATTGCCACCAACGACACCGAACAAGGCCGCACCCAGAATCGCCGCGTCGACATCGTGCTACTTGCGAATAAAGGCATAACACCGATCAAAACCGATCTGAAAAGCGATCAAATGAAATGAGTTTGATTGTCTTTGATCGGTTCCATCGGTTGTGATCGGTTGTGATCGGTGTTAAGCCTTCACTCAGTCACGCCCAGAACCTTCACGATCACGCGCTTACTCCGCTGCCCATCAAACTCCGCATAAAACACTCGCTGCCACGTCCCCAAATCAAGCCGCCCCTTCGTCACCGGCAGAGTCGTCTCATGGTGCAGGAGCAGAGCCTTCAGATGCGCGTCGGCATTGTCCTCGCCCGTCCGGTGATGCTTGTACCCCGGCCAACTCGGTGCCAGCTTTTCAAGCCATGTCGAGATATCTTCGATCAATCCGTCCTCGTGGTCGTTCACATAGATCGCCGCCGTAATGTGCATCGGCGACACGAAGCACAGCCCATCCACAATTTCACTGCGTCGTACTATCTCCTCCACCTGCCGCGTAATGTGTACCATCTCGTAGCGTTCCGCCGTATTGAACGTCAGATAATCTTTAGGCGCCTTCATCGATCCCATCCAGCCTCCAATTTACTTCTATAATCAAAGCATGGCTTTGCACCCCATCACGACATTGCAACGCATCGTGTCGCTTCTGTGCCTGCTTGCCATCCTGATCGTAGCGTTTCCGTTCGCAACCTGTGCCCCGACGCCAAGCCACTCGATGACAAACATGCCGGCGGGACATTGTGACCCTTGCTGCCCCGCAAAGGTCTCTGCCGCTGCACCCTGCTGCCTCGCACACCCGCAGCCAGCAACGCCCATGTCCTCGCCGGCACAACTCACGGCGATACTCGCATCAAACGATCTACCGTCGCAGCCGCACCAGTCCATCGAGACGCCAGCGCTCGCCGCAGTAGCGGCCCGTAACCTCCCACCGCCTGTGCTCCGAACGAACCTCCGAATCTGATCTCCAACCTAGGTTCCCCATGTTCGACGCGCTTTTGTGTCGACCGTGGGAAGACTTCCGTGCGCGTATCGCTGCGCACGCGGCCAACCTCACGAGCCCTCGGAGATTCCTGATGAATCGTCACACCGTTTTCGCACTCGCCTCGCTCGCCTTCGCGATCCACAAGCTCAACGCACAAAACATGCCTGGTATGGATATGTCCACATCGAAGTCCGCTCAAATCGTGAGCGCTGAAATTTCTAATGATCCGCCGCCGATGATGCAGCCCTCGACGCTCACGGCTGCCATCATCCAGCACACCTCCTCCGGCACATCGATCGAACCCGCATCCATCCCGATGGCAATGTTGATGCGCCAGCACAGCGGTTGGCTCTTCATGCTCCACGGCACCGCCTTCCTCGCAGACACGCAGCAACACGCTTACTCGTCGCGAGGCAAGGCCCGCCTGTTCTCCACCAACATGCTGATGCCGATGGCCCAACGCCATATCGGTCCCGGAACTTTGACGCTGCGCACCATGGTCTCGCTCGAACCCGCCACGGTCACCGCGCGCCTCTACCCGGAGCTTTTTCAGCAGGGGGAGACAGCCTACGGCAAACCAATCCGCGACGGCCAGCACCCCCACGACTTCGTCATGGAACTTAGCGCGTTGTATGACCTGCCACTCGGCGAGCACACTTTGCTCAGCCTCTACGTCGCTCCGGTCGGCGACCCAGCCATCGGCCCCACAGCCTACCCGCATCGCGTCTCTGCCGGCGAAGACCCCATCGCCGCGCTCGGCCACCATCAGCAGGATTCGACGCACATTGCCTTCAACGTCCTCACCGCTGGCATCACTTACAAGTCCGTGCGTCTGGAGGCATCCGGCTTTCACGGCGCAGAGCCGACCGAAGCTCGCTGGCACCTCCAACCCTCCGCCAACGGAGTCACGCCAGACAGCATCTCCGGCCGCATCACCTTCGCCCCAACGGCTGCCGTCGCCGCGCAATACAGCCTAGCCCACATCACATCGCCCGAACCCGTCAACCTGAGCGTGAACCAATTCCGCCAGACAGCTTCGATCATGTACAACCGCCCCGTCGGCGCGCACACAGACACAACCTCCATGCCCGGCATGACGATGTCTACCCCCGCCACCGGCAACTGGGCAACAACCCTTGTCTGGGGCCAGACCAAATTGCTCCCCGAAAACCAGACCGAAAACTCCTACCTCCTCGAATCGCTCCTGACCCTCCACCGCAACTCGTTCTACACGCGGATCGAAGCTGCCGACCGCACCAGCGAACTCCTCACCCCCGCCCCAGCCAACGAGATCCCCGTCGGCCACGTCCAGGCCTACACCCTCGGCTACGACCGCGCATACCGGATCGCCCCGCATCTAGAAGCCGCACCCGGCATCCAGTTCACCCAATACCGCACCCCCGACGCCCTAACCCCCACCTACGGCCGCACCCCATTCTCCGTAGTCACCTTCATCCGCCTCCGCCTGAAATAGCTCTCCAAATCCGGGTGCCCCATATCTCGCTTCTGAGATGTGGGCATCGGCAAAGCCGACCGTCTTACTTTCACTCGAGATAACCTGTCCTTATGCACCTTTACGTCGCCACCACCAACCCCGGCAAGCTCCGCGACTTCGCCCACGCCGCAGCCTCCTTCCGTGGCGTCACCATAGACACGCTGCCAAACCTCGCGACGATCCCATCCCCCGAAGAAGACTCCGACACCTTCGCAGGCAACGCGATCCTGAAAGGCGTCGCCTACTCCCTCGCGGCCCCCGGCCAACTCATCCTCGCCGACGACTCCGGCCTCGAGGTCGACGCGCTCAACCAGGCCCCCGGAGTCCGCAGTGCCCGCTACGCGGAAGATCGCGGCTTCACCACCAATCGCCCGCTCCCCACAGACCAGCGCAACAACCTCTGTCTGCTCGACGCCCTCGCCTCCACTCGCGAAGAAGACCGCACCGCACGCTATCGCTGCGTCCTCGCCCTTGCCCGCGACGGTGAAGTCCTCGCGACCGCCGACGGCACCGTCGAAGGCGAAATCCTCGCTGTCCCCCGCGGCTCCGGCGGCTTCGGCTACGACCCGCTCTTCCTCCTCCCCGACGAAGGCCTTACTATGGCAGAGGTCGATCTCGAAACCCGCTTGCGCCTCTCCCATCGCGGTCAGGCTCTCGTTCATCTGCTCACCAACTTTCGCCCCTGATTTCGTATTTCGCACAAACATTTCGCTAATCGCACATTCTCCGCCCCTTTCCTTGACGCTGCTCTAACCGCAGCGGAATAATCACGGTGCGCCCCAAAAGGGCAAGCACTTACAGGAGTCTCCATGGCCACCGCCGTTTCTGCCCCGCCCGATACCGGTCGCAACATCAAAGGCGTTCAGCCCCTCCGCGCCGGCCAGGGCAACTCCTTCCTCTGGCGCCGCCTGCACTCGATCTCCGGAATCATCCCCATCGGCGCGTTTCTGGTCGAGCACATCGTCTCCAACTTCGAGACCTTCAACGGCCCCGTCGCCTACGCCAAACAGGTAGTCTTCCTCAACTCCCTCCCGCTCGTCCGCGTGCTGGAGTGGGGCCTGATCTTCATCCCGCTGCTATTCCACGCGCTCTACGGCGTCTTCATCGCCTTCCGCGGCCGCGTCAACGTGAACGTCTATCCGTGGGCCAGCAACTGGATGTACATCTCGCAGCGCGTCACCGGCCTCATCGCCTTCGCGTACATCCTGCAGCACGTCATCCGCCAGCGCTTCATGGGAGTCCAGCTACCAGAGTGCCCCGGCATGGCGTTCGCCAAGGTTCAGCACGAGCTCTTGAACCCCTGGATGCTGGCAATCTACGTCATCGCGATGATCGCGACTACCTGGCACTTTGCGTACGGCATCTGGCTCTTCGCCGCCAAGTGGGGCATCACCCCCGGCGATAACGCCCGCAAGCGCTTCGG
>JAYVZU010000621.1:0-2956 GCA_043783075.1 Rhodanobacteraceae bacterium | reverse complement strand
ACGCGCAACGCCAGATGGCTCAGACTGCGGCGGATGCTGGTGCGCAAGCTGCGATGATGAGTGTTTTTGACGGTACAAATACCTCGGGCGCTGCTGCGTTTACAACGAATTTCCAGATCACCTGCACGACCACCGACGCCCGGACGCCGTGTGTCTATGCGCGGATGAACGGCTTTGGGGGTTCGGTGGTTGACAGCGTGATTATCAATTTCCCGGCTGATTCGGCAGCGGCCGGCGTTAGCTTCTCGAGTGACCCTGTTCACCTGATTCAGGTAACGGTGGAGCGAAACGTGACGACTACGTTAATGCACTTGCTGGGACCTACCTTCACGCTCGTAAAGGCTGTTGGTTTGGCCGCAATCGTAAGTGTGGTATCGCCGACTCCGATTCTTGTCACACATCCAAGTCTAAGTGGCGCACTCTCGATGAGCGGTACCCCTGCGGTTACGATTTGTGGAGGCCCCTCAAGGAGCATTCAGATCAACTCTAGCTCAGCAACTGCGTTCTCGACGGGAGGAAGCTCAAGTATTGATTTGTCTCAAGCGGGACCACTCGACAATGGAACCTGCGGAACGGGGACCGGCGCAGATTTTGGGAACTGGGGCGGACCAACCACTTCTCCTGGTGCTCTAACACTAGGGGTCGGACAATATGTCGATCCTGCGTCTCCGATTCAGGATCCATTGACAAGTGTTACTGCCCCGTCGGTACCGGCAACTGCACCTGCGGCAACATCACTCGCCAATGGAGTAAGTAGCTGTCCGGCATCGCCTCGAAAAGGCTGTATGCTCTATTCGCCTGGGCTGTACACGGCCGGAATTGTTGCAAAGAATGAAACATCAGTGTTCAAGCCGGGAATCTACTATATTCAGAGTTCGGCTGGCATGAGCTGCGGAGCCAACTGCGATATGGTGATGGCGACGGGCTTCACAGATGGTGCCGGCGGTACCAATACAGGATGGACTGGAAATATATTGGTATATAACACCGGGCCGTCTGGAAATTCCACAAATGCTGGCAGTTTCAACCTCGGGGCAAATGGGTCAATCTCACTTACTGGCTCGCCGAGTGGCTCGGCCTACAAGGGAATTCTCTTCTTTCAGGATCGGAATTCTGTGGCCCAGTCCCATTCCCTTGGCGGCGGGGGTGCGCTTTCGTTGATAGGAACTATCTACATGACGAACACACTTGCCACGATGACAGCAACTCCAACGCAATACCAGTCGCTCTTCATGTCTGGCCATGGCGGAAGTAGCACGACGATCTTGGGCGAAGTGATCGTCGGCGCGCTAACTCTGGGTGGCACCTCGGGTATAACGATGGATCTGAATCCGGCTAGCAATACTACCGTCCGGCAAGTTGCGCTGGTGCAGTAATATTGCGGAGCTACTCGCTTTCGGCGGGAATGATAAGGATTACTTCCACCCGGGCTGCCTGGCCGTTTTGTTGCGCCGGCCTGAACTGCCAGATGTCTAGAACTTCGAGCAGCGTCTTGGCGTTAGCGAAGCCGGATGGAAAAACGACTGATGTTTTGTCGAATCGGCCCTCGGTGGTCACGTAGCCATGCACCATCAGGGCATCCGCGTCGAGACCTTCCTCGCTGGGTGTGGGCCGGGCCAGCTCATACGGCCAGGGTGGCTCCGGGCGGATGGATGTGCCGGCGGAAGCAGCATCCGCAGAACGTGGAAGGGAATACTGCAGGATCCAGTTTTTGCCGGTTCCGACATGGAGATAGACAGTGTAGACAAGTCGTCCACCCCATAGCTCATTTGCCTCGGGGTACTCTTCTGCGAGAGCCGATCCAACGACTACTACTCCAAACTGTCCGTTCTTTGGATGATGGATTCGTGTGATCGCTCGTTCGTCGACGTGGACGATACCTGTCCCGGGAATTGGCGTTGCCGCAGAATTCCCAGTCTCGGCTACGGCGACTGGCTTGCCGGGGCTATCTACCTTTGCGGTCCCAGTTGCAGCAGATGTGTTGCCTGCCGAATTGGTTGAGGGGACCGACGCCGGTGGGCCGGAGGCGTGGGTTACTGCGGCTCCGGACGCTCCGGGGTCCGTGCCGTTGGCGCGCAGCAAGGATGTTGAATCAGTAGGAGCGGACCTCGCAACACTATTGGCGAGGGGAACGGCGATGGTGCCGTCCTTGAGTTCGATGTCCGACAAGGAGATGATGCGCGCCGGTGCAGACGCACCAATCGCGTTCGAAAGATTCTGCGGAGCTGCAGTCGGCGCGTCTGCTTTGCTGACAATCAGAGGCGACGTGGTGCTGGGCTTCGGCATTGGCGCTTCGGTTTGGAATGGCGTCGCCGCAATCTTGATAGGCGAAGGTGTAAATTCCCTGTTTGGCAAGTTGAGGGATGGCTGCTCGTTTGCCAGCAGAGCCTGTTCCGGCAGGGTCGAGACAGTTGGCTTGACCGGTGCAACCTGAGCATTCCACACCATGATGAAAGGAATTGGGGTGGGGTGCGGGAGTATGACATTGGGCGGTGCGTCCGGTTGGATCAGCGTCTGCGTTCCACGAATTTTGGGTGCAAGAAGCTGCGGTGGCGGTGGGGCAGCGTCGCTGGTGGAGGTTGAATGTGGCGTGTCTACCTGTGAGGCGGCTTCAGTTGGCTTAGGTCTTACGGCCGACCGTTCTTCCGATTCAGCCTGACGTAAACTCATCATCCGAACCTGGGTATGGACGTGTTCTGGCTTTGGCCCTAGACGTGGAGTGTGCCGGAAGCCGAAGAATAGGAGCCCAAGCGTTGCAGTATGGACCAGCACAGAGATCAACGAACCGGACGCGCCTGCACATGGGCGTTGTAACTCGTCGAAGAGGCTACGGTGGCGCAGTTCGTCCATAGACTCCGAAGTAGCAATTTAGTCGCCAACCGATATTGCAGAAGAGGCAGCAGCGGGATGGGCCCTCGGGGAAGATAGTGTCTCCGCGGATACACAATTGAGCGAA
>JAYVZU010000620.1:0-26548 GCA_043783075.1 Rhodanobacteraceae bacterium | reverse complement strand
CAGTTGGTATGGGTTATCTTGAGGCGTGGGTCCGCGGCATTGGCTGCGTCCCGTTATTCAACTTGATGGAAGACGCTGCCACCGCAGAAATCAGCCGCGCACAGCTCTGGCAGTGGGTCCACCACCACGCACACCTTGCCACCGGTGAGACTGTCACTGCGGAACTTTGCTTCCAGATGATTGACGAGGAGCTTGCCCGCGCCAAAGCAACAGTCGATGCCGAGCGCTACAGGGCTTACGAGAAGGCAGCAACGATGATGCGGACTTTGATCGGCTCGCCTAAGTTCGCAGACTTTCTAACCCTCGGCGCCTACGAGAATCTCATCGCCAGCGAAACAACAATCTAAGGGATTACCCAAGTACGCAACTCGTCGCGACATCTTCAAAGGCGGGCTTGCTTCGGCTGCAAGCTTTGTCGCACCAAAGTCTTCGAAGCACCACACGCCAGTCTCCGCTGAGTTAGCGGCGAACTCCGCAAAGTGTGACGAGGCTGCGGCCAGGCCTGTTTTTTGTCGCGAGCTGTTTCCAAACCCGGTCATCATCGATACCATCGAGCTGCTTCACTACAAGAACAGCTGGCTCTGCCGCGTCCGCTCGAAGGACGGCGCGGTGGGTATCTCCGTCAGCAACTCGCAGCAGATGCAATCGCTGTATCCGATCTTCTTGCAGCGGGTCGCTCCCTTTTTTCTCGGCCAGGACGCTCGCGATCTAGAAAAGATGCTTGAGATGGTGATGGTCTTCCAAAGTAATTACAAGGTCACCGGCCTGGCCATCTTCGTGCCCCTGGCGACGCTGGAATTCGCCATCCTGGATATGTTTGGCAAGATGAACAAGCTCTCCATCGGCCAACTCATCTCAGACAAAATTCATAACCCCACCATCGCCGTCTATCAGGCGAATGGCGAACGCTACATCTCCGCCGCGCAGACCATCGAGCATCTGCAGCGGGACGTCGCCATCTCCAAAGCCAAGGCCATTAAGGTTCAAGCTCGGCGGTCGTATGTCGGACGTCGAAACTCCGACAGGACGGAGCGCGAAGCTTATCCCACTGGTACGCAAAGCCTTCGGTGATGAGATGGTTATTTCGGCCGATTCCAACGGCTCATACACCGTTGCCGAAGCTATTCCCATCGGCAAGTTGATGCAGGAGTACAAGTACGCGTTCTACGAAGAGCCCGTGCCATTCGACTACTACGACGACATCAAGACTGTCGCGGAAGCTCTCGAAATACCCATCGCTCTCGGCGAGCAGGAGCCGTCGACCCACAACTTCCGCTGGGTCCTCGCCCACAACGCTGTCGGTATAGTGCAGCAGGATATGTTCTACTTTGGCGGCATGGTCCGCTGCATGCGCGTCGCTAGAATGGCTACTGCGATGGGCAAGCAATGCATTCCGCACATCTCATCCACCGGCCTCGGTTATCTGTACATGATGCACTTCGTGTCGGCCATCTCGAACTCCGGCCTGTACCACGAGTTCAAAGAGTTCAACAACGATCTGCCCTACACCTGCGCCACGTCGACGCTCCGCTCAAACGACGATGGCGTCATCAAGGTCCCGACTGACCCGGGTCTTGGAGTCGAAATCGATCCGACCTACATCGCCAAGCATGAGGTAATGAAGGCAGTGCGAGACGCCAACTTCAAAGACGCCGAATAATCATTGCAACCCAATCAGCCGGACTGGATTCGTCTTCGCCATCTGATCAATCTCAGCCTGCGTGAACCCTTGTTCGCGCAGGCCCTTGAAGAACGCCAAAAGTCCATCGGGATGCAGCGGATTTGTGGGTTGGCCCATATCGCTGGATAAAATGCAATGTTCAACGCCAATTTTTCGGATCGCCTTTGCATAGTCTGCAAAGTCGAACTGCTTCCCACTGCTGGTCAGGCCGTTGTACACAAACTCAACATAGGCCCCCAGCTTCGCAGCGTCCATCATTTGTTCCACAGACATGTTCACCGGCTGGAGCATCGCATGCGTCGCGACCATGTGCTTCACTCCCTGAGACTTTCCCTCACGCAGAAGCATCAAGCTCTCCTCTGCGCTGGAGTGTCCGGTCGCCATCACCAGATTATGCCGGGCGATCACCCCGATGACAGCCTTGGTCTCGGGCAAGAGTTGCCCGTCGCGAGCGATTCGCACAAACTGTCGATCTTCCTTCGAGTAACGCACCTGGTTCTCGGAATCAAACGTCGCCATCCAGACAAATCGTCCGTAACCACCAGTGATTGCCGCCATATGCTCCACCGCGCTGGGGTTCATTCCACCCACGGTCAGATTCAGGTCGATTCCGCCAAACACCTCGAGCCCCGGCACCTCCTTCCGCACCAGGTAGGCCATCGAAGCCGTTGGCTCATAGTGGCTCTTCAGCACAAGACCGCGCATCCCACGGCTCTTCGCCAACCTCGCAAGGTCGATGGCGTCAATCGAGCGCGGCGTACTGTCTGGCGCAGCGTGGACATGAATATCGATCGCACCGGCGAGAGGATTTTCCTGTGCCATCGCAACTCCGAGACAGCACAGGATCATACCAAGCAGAGCATTTTTGCGTATCACGGGAACACCTTTCTGGTCGCCGCGCCATTTTAGCTGGATCATCTACGCAAGCGTTGCCGCGCCCACGTATTATGGCGGGGCGAGGAATAATGTATGGATTTCGGACTAAAGGGAAAAACCGCCCTAGTGCTAGGCGGAGGCGGGGGGCTGGGCCGTGCTATTGCAAAGGTCTTGGCCGCTGAAGGTACGAACGTGGCCGTCGCCGGAATCGGTACTACTTCCATCGACGCCACATTGGCTGAGCTTGCGGCCGCCGACGGCAAAAGTCTTAGTCTTATCTGGGACTTCGCCGATCTATCCGTCATCGACGCGAACATCTCGAAGATCGAAGCTGAACTCGGGCCTATCGACATCCTGATCAACAACACCGGCGGCCCACCCCCGACCTCGGCTGCGGGACAGGATTCCGCAGTGTGGGCTAAGCAGTTTCAGGCCATGGTCCTCTCTGTTATCGCCATTACAGACCGCGTTCTCCCTGGCATGAAGTCGCGCGGCTGGGGACGGATTATCACCAGCACCTCATCCGGAATAGTCGCGCCAATCCCGAACCTCGCCATCTCCAATGCGCTTCGCCTCACGCTGGTTGGTTGGTCGAAGACGCTCGCCCGCGAGGTTGGCAAAGATGGCATCACGGTGAACATCATCGTCCCGGGTCGCATCGCTACTTCTCGCGTCGCGGCACTGGATAACGCCCGAGCCAAACGCGAAGGTCGTCCAGTCGAAGAGGTCGCAGCAGAGAGCGCGGCCACAATTCCAGTAGGCCGTTACGGCAAACCGGAGGAGTACGCCGACGTCGTAGCCTTCCTCGCCAGCGCGCGCGCCGCATACCTTACCGGCTCCGTCGTTCGCGTCGACGGCGGCATGATCACCAGCATTTAGGAGCAATTAAATCAATGTCACTGGATAAGAAGACACTCGACGCCCTCGAAGGTGTAACCACCGCAACCATCACGACAGTGCTGCTGAAAAAGGGCCTGCGCAACATCTGGCTGCGTGGCACCAAGCCTCTGCGACCCGGCCAACGCCGCATCGTAGGCCCGGCCTTTACGCTGCGCTTTGTGCCGGCTCGCGAAGACCTTGCAACGCCAGAATCCTGGGCGTCGCCCACCTCCACCCGCGCTGCCATCGAGTGCATGCCAGCAGGCTGTGTCGCGGTCGTCGATGCCCTGGGCGTGACCGACGCAGGCATATTCGGCGACATTCTCTGCGAGCGGATACGCGTTCGCGAGGTCGCTGGCCTCGTCACCGACGGTGTCATCCGCGATGTGGCTGGTGTGCTGCGCTCCAACCTGCCCGTGTGGTGCGATGGCGTCGCCGCTCCGGCGTCCGTCGCCGGCCTCACCTTTGTTGGCTGGCAAGTGCCCATCGCCTGCGGTGGCGTCGCCGTCTTTCCAGATGACATCATCGTCGCGGATGATGATGGCGCGGTCGTCATCCCGGCGGCGCTGCTCGACGAAGTCGTCGAAGCTGCCGTCGAACAGGAGGAGCTCGAAGCCTGGATCATCGATGAGGTCCGTTCTGGCCATCCTCTCCCCGGCTTGTACCCTGCCAATGCCGAGACGAAGGCGCGGTACCAGGCATTCCGCGCCGCGCAGGCTAAAGCAGAAGGGTAGTCCCGTTTAGCCCGGAGTGAACCTTGTCATCCGCATCTATTCCGCCTACGGCAATCGCTGATTGCACCGGCGATACGCTCTATCGCAAAGTCGCCTGGCGACTGATGCCGATCCTCATCCTCGGCTACATCATCGCCTATATCGACCGCGTCAACGTAAGCTTCGCGAAACTTCAGATGCTTGGCGATCTCAAGTTCAGCGAAACAGTCTACGGTGTCGGCGCAGGCATATTTTTCCTCGGCTACTTTGCCTTCGAAGTCCCCAGCAACATCATGCTGCACAAGGTCGGTGCACGAATCTGGATCTGCCGAGTGGTCGTCACCTGGGGCATCGTCTCTGCGCTTACGGCTCTGGTCAAAACCCCACCGCAGTTCTACACCGCGCGTCTGCTGCTTGGCGTCGCCGAGGCCGGCTTCTTTCCTGGCATGATCCTCTACATGACCTACTGGTTTCCAGCGCATCGGCGCGCTGCGATGGTTGCTCTGCTGATGGCTGGTAATCCCGTCGCTGGAATCATCGGTGGCCCGGTGTCGGGCTACATTCTGCGCCGCTTTGCCGGGACCAGCGGCATCGCAGGGTGGCAATGGCTCTTCATTCTGGAGGCTATTCCTGCCGCGCTACTCGGTGTCGTCATCTACCTGTTCCTCGATAATCGTGTCGCCGAAGCCAAGTGGCTAACGCCTGCCGAGCGCGAGACAGTTGCCTCTGATATCAAGGCCGAAGCTGTCTCCAAGACCCACGTCTCAATCGGCTCCGTTTTTACAAGTCCGAAGGTCTGGCTGCTCTGCGCCATCTACTTCGGCATCGAAATGGGTTCGTACGCCGTCGGCTTCTGGCAGCCGACCATCATCCGCCAAACAGGCGTCAAAGATGCTTTCGACATCGGCTTGCTCACAATGATTCCTTACGTCGTCGCTCTGGTCGCTGTAGTGTACACGGGCCGAAGCTCAGACCGCCGTCGCGAGCGTCGCTGGCACATCATCGTTCCCAGCCTCGTCGCTGGGCTGGGCTTCCTGCTGTGCACTCAGGCGGGGAGCAACACGCCACTGGCAATGTTCGGGTTGGTGCTGGCCGCTGCAGGCGTCATCACAGCGGTGGCAATGTTCTGGGCGTTGCCGACAGCGATGCTGGGTGGCAACGCGGCCGCTGCGGGGATTGCGTTCGTCAACTGCACCGGCAACCTTGGCGGCTTCTTTAGTCCCGCAATTCTGGGCTTTCTCAAAACCCGGACCGGCACTCTAAACTCTGGACTCTTGCTTGTTTCCGCCTGCATGGTGGCATCGTCCATTCTCATCTTTACGATCGCTCCTGCAACTCCAGCCAGCGTCGAACCTACACAGGGAGACCTATGACCAGAGGCTTACGCAAAGGTTTGACGAGCTACGGCGATGCCGGCTTCTCACTCTTTCTCCGCAAGGCTTTCATCAAAGCCATGGGGTACTCCGACGACGCGTTGGAGCGTCCCATCGTCGGTATCACTAACACCTTCAGCGACTACAATCCATGCCACGGTAATGTCCCGGATTTGATCGAGAGCGTCAAGCGGGGCGTGATGCTGGCCGGTGGTTTGCCGATGGTCTTCCCGACCATCTCCATCGGCGAGAGCTTCGCGCACCCCACGTCCATGTTCCTCCGCAACCTTATGGCGATGGATACGGAAGAGATGATGAAGGCGCAGCCGATGGACTCCATCGTCCTCATCGGTGGCTGCGACAAAACACTGCCCGCTCAGGTGATGGCGCTGGCCAGTACAGACCTTCCAGCCGTCGTGCTACAGACCGGCCCGATGGTCGTCGGTAATCACAAGGGAGAAGTTCTGGGGGCTTGCACGGACTGCCGCCGCATGTGGGGACAACATCGCGCCGGCACCATCGACCTCGTCGAAATCGAAACTATCAGCGGCCGTCTTTGCCCGTCCGTCGGAACCTGCTCGGTCATGGGGACGGCAAGCACCATGGCCTGTATCGTGGAGGCTCTCGGCCTTGCGCTACCCGGCAGCGCAACCGCTCCTGCGCCTCTCGCAGATCGTCGCCGCATTGCTGAAGCCAGTGGCAAGCGCGCTACCGAGATCGCTGTTTCAGGCACACCCAAGCCAAGCGACCTCATCACACCAGCCTCTGTTCGTAACGCGATGGTCGTTCTCCAAGCTATTGGCGGATCTACGAATGGGTTGATTCACTTGATCGCCATAGCGGGTCGTGCCGGTGTCCCATTCGACCTTGCCGCCTTCGATCAGCTAGGCCGCGACATCCCCGTTTTGCTGAACCTCAAGCCCTCTGGCGCGCACTACATGGAGCACCTCCACCACGCTGGTGGCCTTCCCGCTCTCATGCGAGAGCTAACGGCATTCCTCGACCTCGACGCCCCGAACATCTCGGGTGGTACCCTTGGCGATGCCATTGCCGCCGGCGAGCACGTTGCCAATCAGGATGTCATCCGCAGCTTTACAGCACCGCTGAAACCCGAAGGCGCAATGGCGATCCTGCACGGCAATCTCGCGCCGCTCAGCGCGGTCATCAAACACTCCGCTGCATCGCCACAACTGATGCGCCACACTGGCCGCGCCGTGGTCTTCGACAGCATCGAAGACATGACCAGCCGCATCGATGACCCAAATCTCGACGTCACCGCTGACGACGTCCTCGTCCTCCGTAACGCCGGCCCAAAGGGTGCTCCCGGCATGCCTGAAGCTGGCTACCTGCCAATCCCCATGAAGCTCGCACGGCAGGGCATCAAAGACATGGTGCGCATCTCCGACGCCCGTATGAGCGGCACGGCGTTCGGCACCATCGTCCTGCATATCGCGCCCGAATCCGCAGTGGGCGGCCCACTCGCAATCGTTCGGGATGGCGACCAAATATTGCTCGATGTCGAGAACCGTCGCCTCGAACTGCTCATCGATGATGTTGAGTTTCAGCGCCGCCTCAATGCACTGAAGCAATCTCCGCCGCATCGCGAAATGCCGATACGCGGCTATGCCAGACTCTTTGAAGACTGTGTCCTACAAGCCGATCAGGGCTGCGACTTCGACTTCCTCCTGCGCGATGGCCGCGCCTCAACCCCGAAGAAGGAGAGCTAGACCGATGCTCCTCGACCACACCGCACAAGGCGTCTACGCCATCGCCGTAACTCCATTCACGTCCAGTGGCGCAGTCGACTACGACTCAGTCGACAGCATGACCGACTTCTATCTACGCTGCGGCGTCACCGGCGTCACCATCCTCGGCATCATGGGTGAAGCCCCGAAGCTCGATCCAGCGGAGGCCCTCGCCATCTCGAACCTGGTCGTCCGCCGAGCTGGCGTTCCTGTCATCGTGGGCGTCTCAGCGCCGGGTTTCGCTGCAATGCGATCACTCGCACACGGGGTTATGGATGGCGGCGCTGCTGGTGTAATGATTGCCCCGCCACCAAGTCTTCGCACCGACGATCAGATCGTCAACTACTACGCGCAGGCGGTCGCCGCCATCGGCCCCGACATCCCTTTCGTCATCCAGGATTATCCACTCCTGCTGTCGGTCGTTATGACGCCCAGTGTCATCCGGCGTATCGTGACTGACAGCCCCTCCTGCGTCATGTTGAAGCACGAGGATTGGCCGGGCCTCGAAAAGATCTCTGCGCTGCGAAAATTTGAAAGCGAAGGCTCCCTTCGCCCCATCTCGATCCTCACCGGTAACGGCGGCCTCTTTCTCGATTTTGAGATGGAGCGCGGAGCTGACGGCGCCATGACGGGCTACGCATTCCCCGACATGCTGGTCGATGTCGTTCGGCTTTCGAAGGCCGGGCAGCGCGATGCCGCACACGATCTTTTCGATGCGCACCTTCCGCTGATCCGGTACGAGCAGCAGCAGGGAATCGGTCTCGCTGCCCGCAAGTACGTACTTCAAAAACGCGGAGCCATCGCCCATGACTCGCAACGCGCTCCCGGCAGCTCACTCACTGCGGCCGCGAAGGCTGAGATTGACTACCTTCTAAGCCGCCTCGCAAAGCACGACGTACGCGCGGACTTCAAGTAGTGGATCGCCTTCAAATCCTGAGGAAGATGCGCTTTCGATAAAATACGAGGACAGGTAGCCAGCACAGTAGGACATAGCCCAGCGAGTACAGCAACGACGACCACGCGGGGTTCGGAACTGCACTCGCTATGGCTCGATACGTCGCAGTCTTCAGGTCGATTCCAGCAGAAGTATGAATGGCGTGAAGAACACTGTCACCTAGCTCCGAGATCATGTATGCCAGGATCGAATTCGTCCCGAATACCATTAGCGGCATATACAACGGGGCGCTTTCCAAGCCGCTGGGTTGTTCCTGAGAGCGCCCGACACGCCAGATGTCAATGACGTAGATCGCGCCCGCAAGCAGCAGCAGACTCCAGCCTCCTGCGAAGAGCGAAAACGAACTCGTCCATAACTTTTTGTTGATGGGAAAGAACGGATCCCATGCTAACCCGGCACAAAGGAAGAGCACTCCTACAAGCGCAATTGCGGTAGCTTTTCGAGCGGTGGTGCGATTGGCTCGCAGCCACATTCCGGCGATCATTCCGAAGAGTGCCGTTGCAATCGCGGGAAGCGTTGAGAGTAGACCTTCAGGGTCGCGTGTGCGTTCGTAAAGATGTGGTGCGCTGAAGATCTGGCGGTCAAGCCATGCCGTTAGATTGGCATCGTGATCATTGATCGGGAAGCCATGTGTCGGCACCCCAAAGCCAGGCACAGACACGAGCCGCATCAACGCCCAGTAACCCACCAGACATGCCACAGCAATGACGACCTTGTCCTTCCAGCCAGGTGACACCAGATACAGCGTGGCCACGATGAAGTAGCAGAGTGCAATCCGTGGCAGAACGCCGTAGAAGCGCGCCGTTGCCAGATGAAAGAACGGGAAGTTGTTGACCACAAAGCCGAACGCAGCCAGCAGCAGGGCTCGTCGCAGCGTGTGCAGAAACAGCTCCTTGCGAGTCGCCCTGCGGGCAAGCCGAGCCGTCATCGAGAGCACCGTAGACAAGCCCACCAGCAGCAGAAACGTTGGGAACACGAGGTCCGTCGCGGTGAAACCATTCCACCTCGCGTGAACCAACTGGCTAAACGGCGCTGGCCCCACCTGATCGTTCACCAGGATCATGAACGCAATCGTCAGGCCTCGCAGTACGTCGAGCGATAGCAGGCGATCCGGCTTTGTCGCCGTTGGTCTACGCACGATATCCGAGTCAATCGTCGTCGCGTACTCTGGATCGGATCTTGTCATTGTGGCTGTATCCCCAGTGCTTTCGCAATCGCCATGCTTGCGGCGTAGGTATCACCGATGGGTTCCGCGGCGTACTTCGTCGGTGCCCGGCTCCACGCATCGCCAAAGGCGTACCAGTCGATCGGTTTCGGCTCGGATCCAGTCTTCAACGCTTCATCCAGAGAGTCGAAGTACATCTTCCACCGAACCGCGTAGTATCCGCTCACCAATCCGGCCCAGTCGCGATTGCCATACTCGTGCAACTCCTTGCTTGCGGTCCGGTCGCCCCATGTCGTGACGATCGAATGTGCATCGTATTCGATCTGTGCCAGATCTTCCGCAGAACTGGCCCATGCCGGAATGTAGCTCAACCAGCGCCCCAGAAGGAAGTACTGGTTCGTGCCCAGCACTGTCTCCTCCATCTGCATGTCGCGCATCCACTCCGCAGTTAGCTTGTCAAAGCCCGAGCGATCCTTCGTCTCGTAGGCAACTTTGATGAGCGGTAGCAAGCGCCTGGCATCGTTGGCCAACACCTGCCGCGCCACATCTGTCAGGTCGTACTTGTAGCTGGCGGTGGCGCGCAATGTTGGCGATATCTGCAGCAGTTCAGTAAGCCCAGGCTTCAGATCATCCAGCGCATAGCGTGCCTCATCGGGTGACCAGGTCCCGGTCCTCTTGGCAGTCAGCGACGGTTGCGCATTGAAGAGTGCTTCCTGCGCGGAATCGCGTTCGCCATGATTCTTCACCCCGTCGGCACGATAGCCATACGCTGTCTCCAGCAGAGTCTTCCAGGCCTTGGCCGCGTGTGCGTCGGCGCTGCCATAGCGCCGCAGAGCGTAGTCGGCGGTCCAGCTCTGCAGGTCTACCGGCTCCGTCCTCCAGGCCATTTCGGAGTAGAGATCGAAGGCGTACGGGTTCGTGTCCAGCCCCTCCGTAAACAACGCCGTTCCAGAGAGATGGCTACCGGGCCGGGCGTTTGCTCTTGGCATCCGCTGTGCGTAGTCGTAGAGCGGTGAGCCCATCGTTGTGCGCCCGCCAAACTCCCAAAGTCCGCCGAAGAGCCATCGAGCGCCCTTGAAGTCTTCCTCCCGAGTCTCTCGGGGAACACGGCCTTGTTCAATATCTGCGATCAGGATGTGACTCCGGTCGACGGCATCCACAAGCTCCTTACGCGGGTTATTCTGCCATGCCATCATGAACCACAGAGCACCCGGATGCGCGTCATTCAGGGCCTTCTGGATTGCCCGAGCGCCGTCGGCTACGGGAACGTCGCCTGATACGCCGCCCTCCTGAAACGTCTCCATGTCATAGATCGTGCTGTCGCCGAACAGCTCCTTCTGATGCTTGTAGAACGCTGCTGCCAAACGAGCGAACGCGGGGTCCCGAGGGTCAAGCCAACCTGGACGCTCAAACCCATTCCATGGCTCGGTCTGGATCACGATGTGCGCTCCGGCAACATGCTTGCCGAAGTCCGCCGGCACAACGCCCCAGAACCCCGGCAGAACAGGTGTAATACCTAGAGAGCGGAGTTGGTCGAGAATCTGCCGTGCCGATGCCGCTCGCTTCTCCATCAGCGCCAGCGAGATTGGCTCCACAAAGCAGCACATGTTGCCCATCAACTGCCAGTTCTGGTGCGCCGGATGCGTAATCCAATGGCGAATATCCGAGTCCGAATACCCAATATCGAGGAAGGCCTTATACACCGCAAGATCGTTCCCGCGCTGGATCAGGATTGCGTTGAATCCAGAGAGCGCCATCACATCGATCTCATGCTGCCAGCGGGTGAAATCCCAATACGGCGTCGTATATCCATCTGTGTTTTCATTCAGCGCATAGCGGAACGGATACGGTGCAGGGCGAATGATGGCTGTCTCAACCGCCGGCAGTTTCAACCCTGCAGCCCCAAGCTGACTACCGTTCGTCGACACATTCAAATGGGCTATGTACTTCAGATACCAGTTGACGCCGAACAGCAGAGTCGGCACCGTCGCGGCTTCTACATGGGTATTTCCACGTTCCCCGCTGATTCGGAAACCATCCTGCTTCCCCGCGTAATCTCCCGCTGCAAGCGACAGGTGGATTTGCGGAGCAAGGTGCGGCATCTCACGCACCAGCACCGCACGAGCGGCCTCAATCGAACCCTGACCGTGAATCGTCAACGGGCAGAGCAACAGAACGCAGAGCGAACCGTAGAGTCGTAATGATTTCATGGGAACACTTTAGTTTGTCTGAGGCCGTTGCGCTACACTCTACGCCAGTGCTGCACTCCCTAAAAGTCCGGTTATCCGACCTGGCTGGGGATTATTGAACGATCCCCAGTCGATAAACAGAGTATGCAGTTTGTAAATACCTTGCAGGTAACAGATGAACGAAGGACTTCGCGGTTGGGCTCCTTTTATTGCAGAGAGTCAACCCGTCTCACTCTTTTAGGGGATGATTCACGCACCAAAGCTGTGTACCAAAATCTTGCGAAGGGATGTTATTGTCACCAGATAGTTCTCGCGCTTGATGATGTAAACCCTTGATGTAGATTTTAGTATTCGGCTCATGCGCATTACTGTCGCCCCAGTAAACCATCCGCTTTGAGGGCTTTAGGTGGTTCGTCCCGTTGCACTTGCAGACACTATTTGCGAAAATGCTCCTGACGAATCCAGAATCATCGGGCTCAGTGGACTTGAATTGCAACTGGAGTCGAACATGCAGACCACCTTCAAGTCGCGCCAATACTTTCCACCCACGCAGTGTCTACACGAACTGTTTGAGCATCAGGTCGCGCAAACTCCGGACGCTGTTGCTGTCATCTTTGAGGATGAATCGCTGACTTACGCGCAGCTCAACGAGCGCGCCAACCAACTCGCCCGATACTTGCTCCGCTTTGGCGTAGGTGCGGAGAAGCTCGTCGGTCTCTACACCGAGCGCTCGATGGATACAGTGATCGGAATTCTGGGAATTCTCAAGGCTGGTGCGGCCTACCTTCCGGTTGATCCAGCGTATCCAAAAGAGCGAATCAGTTTCATGCTCGAAGACGCAGAGGTTTCCGTCCTGATTACGCAAAGTTCTCTGCTGAGTTCGCTGGGTGACACCGAGGCCTTTGTCATCTGTCTGGATTCAAACTTTGGGAACATACAGCAAGAAGTTACTGACAATCTTTTGTTGCACACTACTCCCGAGAGTCTTGTTTACACCATCTACACGTCGGGTTCTACGGGAAAGCCGAAGGGTTGCTTAGTCACGCATTACAACGTCGTCCGGCTGATGCAGGCCATGGATCCGTGGATACAGTCAAAGCCTGAGGACGTCTGGACTCTGTTCCATTCCTCTGCCTTCGATTTTTCGGTTTGGGAGATGTGGGGTGCTTTCCTCTACGGTGGCTGCCTTGTGGGGGTGCCTTACTGGGTTAGTCGCTCACCGCAACTATTTCATCAACTGCTTCGAGATCGCAAGGTTACAGTACTGAACCAGACTCCGTCGGCCTTCCGCCAACTCATGCAGGTCGATCTGGAGTCCGGTAGCAACGATCTGACGCTCCGGTTAGTGCTGTTCGGCGGGGAAGCTCTTGATCTACAAAGTCTTCGTCCGTGGTTCGCGAAGCATGGCGATCAACAGCCTCAACTCGTAAACTGCTACGGAATTACCGAGACCAGCGTCCTCGTTACCTATCGTCCACTTTCCATCGAAGATACGCGCGAAGGTGTTGGCAGCGTGATCGGCGAGCCAATGCCTGACCTCAGCCTCTACCTCCTCGACGCGCAGTTGCAGCCGGTTGCAATCGGTACGCCCGGCGAGATTTTTATTGGCGGCGCCGGAGTCACGCGAGGCTACCTGAATCGCCCAGAACTTACCGCAGCTCGCTTCATCCCGGACCCATTTTCAGCCGACTCCAGCGACCGCCTGTATCGCTCCGGCGATTTGGCGCAGCGCCTCGAAAACGGCGAAATCGAGTATCTTGGGCGCATCGATGATCAGCTGAAAATCCGCGGCTTCCGCATCGAACTCGGAGAGATTGAAACTGCCCTGCGCCAGCACCCAGCCATCCGCGATGCCGTCGTCAATCCGGTCGGCGAGGGTGACGACACAACACTCGTAGCGTATGTCGTGCCGGTTCACGACGCACCCTCTGCCGATGAATTGCGAGTCTTCCTCGCCCCCAGCCTTCCGGCCTATATGGTGCCTTCGGCTTTTGTAACTCTGGATTCCATACCTCTCAACACGAATGGAAAGACTGACCGCCGAGCTCTTCCGATCCCGAGTCCGCGGAACACCGCAACCCCGGAGTATGTTCCGCCTCGTACGCCATTGGAAACAGAGCTAGCTGAAATATGGAAACAATCCCTGGGTGCTGAGCGGATTGGGATCCATGAAAACTTCTTCCAGATCGGTGGTCACTCGCTCACCGCAATGCGGGTGGTCGTGCGGATACAGAATATGTTTGACGTAGATATTTCTGTCGCCGAGGTCTTTGCGAACCCAACTATCGCAGCGCTCGCGGTTATCGTGGCCGAGATGCGCGCATCCCTGCATAGCGATGAAGATTTGCTGCGGATGCTGGAGGAAATGGAATCCGAAAGTAAGGAGGGAAATCCGTAGGTTCTTGCCGCGCAAGAGCTCGGAGTGGTTGGGGATGGATGATCTCGAACATACGGGTACGGCGATCTCCGCGGGTTATAATCGGGGACATTCACTGCGCATGTTAGACGCAGTCGGCCCGTAGCACGAAGCGAGTGACCGCAAAATGTCAAATCTGAACGAACGTATCGCAGGCCTCTCTCCCGAGAAGAGGGCACTTCTGGAAAGAACGCTGGCAGAGTCGGTCAAAGCGAAAGCACCCCGAAGCCCGCTGGTTAGAGACGATTCTCAACCCCTGGTCGCGTCCCTCGTCCAGCAGGGTTTCTGGGCCATGGAGCAGATTGAGGCTGGAACCTCTCGCCTCAACGTAGGCTTCACGCTCCACCTGCAAGGTTCGCTGGACATCCAGGCGATGGAACACGCCTTCAGCGCTCTCGTCGAGCGTCACGACGCTCTTCGTTCTCAGTTCGGAGCGAGTCCTGAAGGCGAATTGCAAGTCGAAATCTGCGCTCCCTGGCAATTCGCCTTGACCCGGGTGGACCTCATTCCAGTCGCAGCAAACGAGGTGAATGCGACCGTGCAGGCGGCCGTGCAGGCTGAGGTAAATCATCCATTTCTTCTCGACCGCGAGCACCTGATCCGCGGCACAATCTACCGCATCGGAGAACAGAGCCACGTACTCCAACTGACGGTGCATCACCTCGTTATCGACGGTTGGGCCATCGGGATCGCCTTCCGAGATCTCGCCGTGCTGTATAACTCGGCGGTTACTGGGAATGAAGTCCGACTTCCCGATCTCCCCGTTCGATTCGCAGACTTTGCCCGCTGGCACCGTGAGCAATTAGCCGGGCCCGAGGGCAAACGCCTGCTTACCTTTTGGCTCGACCACCTCGCCGGCAGCCCGAAGATACTTTCTCTGCCCACCGATCGCCCGCGCCCGCCCTTCCAAACGTTTCGGGGCGATACCCATACCTTCGCCTTATCCTCGTCACTCATCGCGGCGATGCTGGATTATTGTCAGCGCGAGAATGTCACGCCATTCATGCTGCTGCTGGCTGCAGTTTACTCAGTCTTCGCACAGTACACCGGCCAGAATGACATTCTCGTTGGTTCGCCCATGGCGGCACGTATGCAGCTCGAAACGGAGAATATTGTCGGCTGCTTCATGAATACAGTCGTCATGCGCGGCAAACTCGATGGCGATCCGACCTTCCAGGATCTTCTCCGGCAAATCCGGAAGTCTACCCTCGATGCCTTCGCGCATCAGGACCTGCCCTTCGACATGCTCAAGCAAAAGCTGCCGATCGAGCGTGATGCCAGCCGTGCACCCGTCGTTCAGGTTCTCGTTACCTGCCAAAACGCGACCATTGACCCGCCGAAGTTTGAAGGCCTCAGCACGACCGTCAAAGCCGTCACGACAAACAGTTCCAAGGTCGACCTGACGATTGAGCTCAACCCTGTGGGAGATGGGTTTGAGCTCGACATCGAGTTCAACACCGACCTGTTCGATGCGAGCACCATCGACCGCCTCTGGAGCCACATGGCGGTCTTTCTCGAGCGGGGAATCGCCGCACCCGAACAGAAAGTTGCAGCAATCTCCCTGCACACCGCGGCGCAACGCCAGCAGTTACTGGTCGATTGGAACCAGACCCAACGTGACTATCCGGCGAATTCTCCCTTGGCGTCGCTGGTGGAAGCTCAAGTCGATCGAACGCCTGAAGCCATTGCCGTTACCAGTGGTGACAGGCAGCTTACTTTTTTTGAACTGAATCAGCGAGCCAACCAACTTGCACATCACCTGCGCGATCTTGGAGCTGGCCCGGACCAACTGGTTGGAGTCTGCCTCGGCCGCTCCGTGGACCTAGTTGTCGCGCTGCTCGCAATCGTAAAGGCAGGCGCGGCCTACCTGCCGATAGATCCACTTCTGCCCACTGACCGAATCCAGTACCTCGTCAAAGATAGTGAAGTTCGAACTTTCCTCACCGAACAGTCACTCCTGACCCACCTCACCTTCTTTAGCGGGACGACGATCCTGATGGAGGAGCGGAGTTGGAGGACGAACTCGCGCGAGAATCTCGATGTCGAGGTCCCGCCACACAGCCTTGCCTATTTGATCTACACGTCAGGCTCGACTGGACAACCAAAGGGCGTCCAGATCCCTCGCCAGGCGTTCACCAATTTTCTGTGGTCGATGCGTGACTCTCTGCAACTGTCTGAAACCGATCGTTGTCTCGCACTCACGACGATCTCCTTCGATATTGCAGGCCTCGAAATCTGGCTCCCACTGCTTGTCGGCGCGCGCATCGTGCTCGTCACTCGGGAAGAGGCTGCTGACGGAAAGATCCTTCGCGGACTCATCGAACAACATGACATTTCGTTCATGCAGGCGACCCCCATCACCTGGCAGCTACTCTTCCTAGCCGGTTGGAAGCAAAAGTCAAACCTGCAGGCGATCTGCGGAGGTGAAGCCATGCCGCCGGATCTCGCGGCGCGACTAGTCCCGGCCGTCGGGCGGCTGTGGAATATGTATGGGCCAACCGAGACCACCGTCTGGTCCACTGGCTTTGTGGTTACCGATGCCGCTCAACCAATCCTGATCGGTCGCCCCATTGCAAACACTCGTTGCTACATCCTCGATAGCCAACTCCAGCCAGTCGCCATCGGCGTTACCGGCGAGCTTTATATTGGCGGCGACGGTCTGGCGATCGGATACCGGAACCGCCCTGAACTCACAGCTGCAGCATTCGTGTCAGATCCTTTCCTTGCAGGTGCGACCAGAATCTACCGTACAGGCGATCTGGCGCGTTTTCGTGCGGATGGCAACATCGAATGTCTCGGCCGAATCGACCATCAGGTCAAGATGCGTGGGCACCGTATCGAACTCGGTGAGATTGAGGCTGCGCTCAAGAACTTCCCCGAAATTTCTGAGGCTGTCGTCACGATGCGCGAGGATCAACCTGGTGATAAGCGGCTCGTGGCCTACATCGTTCCGTTCGCGGGCGCTCTGCCTCAGCCGGTTGAGCTCATGCGACAACTCAAGCTCAGCCTGCCGTATTACATGATCCCAACTGTCTACCAGACGTTGCAAAAGCTGCCCATCTCTCCCAGCGGCAAGATTGACCGCAAAGCACTTCCCGCGCCGGATGGCCACCGGTCGGCAACCACCCATGCCCACGAGGCTCCGCAGGGACCTGTGCAAGAGGTATTGGCGCGAATCTGGGCAGAGATCCTCGAAATTCCAAAGGTGGGAATCCACGACGACTACTTCGAACTTGGCGGAGATTCTCTACGAGCAGTCCGTGTCATCCTTAGGATTCGGCAGGAGTTTCCCGAATGTCGTCCAACGCTAGCCACTTTCCTGCGTGCGCCAACCATAGACCTATTTGCCCGCACACTAACCGGCGGACAAGCCGACTGGTCCTGCCTCGTCCCGGTCCGCGACGGGGGCGCACGCGCGCCATTCTTCTGTGTCCACGGCGCCGGCGGAAATTGGATGAGCATGCGAGCACTTGCCATGGCAATGCCCAGCGATCAACCCTTCTACTGCCTCCAGGCGCGTGGTCTCGACGGCCGTGCCGAACCCTTCTCCACTGTGGAAGAGACCGCAGCGTGTTACATCGAACACATCAAAAGTGTCCAACCACATGGTCCTTACAACTTAGGAGGCGGATGTTATGGTGGGCTGGTGGCCTTCGAAATGGCATGCCGCTTGCGTGCGATGGGGGACGTAGTCGATGTGCTGGCGCTGATCGACACCCACAACCACGCCTACAGCCGCCACATCTCCAGGCAACGATTGTTCTACTTCAAAATGTCGTTCATCGTCCGTCGGACAGTTCATCACCTCACCATGTTGGACAACCTGAATACGCCTGGTCGACGTAAATACCTATGGAAACGAGTCAAAATTGGTTGGAGTGTTTTAAAAGACGCGATCCAGACATTTCGTCGACATCCAGATGAAGAAGTGCAACTTGAAGGCAGTGCTCATACCGCCGATCCCAGGTTGGCAGATGACGATGTCGAGCGGATTCTGACCTCCGTTCGCGACGCTAGCCTCGCCGCGACCAACAGATTCACGCCCAGACCATACTCCGGCCACATGACGGTATTCCGTGCAAAGCAACGTCCGGACGAACCCTACTCTGACCTCGAACTTGGCTGGGGACCAGTTGTCTTTGGCGGTATTACAACCCACCAGATTGACGCCGACCACGATGATATTTTCGAGAATCCAGCCGTCAAATCCGTAGCCGAATTGCTCGACGCAGAGCTGTATGCAAAGGAATTAGTTACACGTTACCGCGTTCAAACACCGACTGGCTGGTAGATCTTAACCGACGGCCAGCACTTTCGGCCGCCACGTCCGCGAGCTCCAACCCGGATAAACGGCCAGGCCCGCCAGCCAGTTTGTTCCGGCCAATGGAATGGAGTGCCGGATAGAAATTGATAGCCAAAACCTTGCCAGCACCGTTAGACTCCAGTGGGAGTTGAATCGTCTCAAAAAGGAAACGCCGACTATGCCGAGCACTTATTTCAAGCGCACTCGCCCGATGATTTCATCCGTAATTCCTGTCGCCGCGCTTGGTATGTTCCTGTCCGTTCCGGCAGCGATGTCCGCACAATCTGTGCCGCCGGCGCTGGTCTCGCCCGCTGCTCGCCCACCGGTTACAGGTTCCAATGGCGAGCAACTGATCGGAATGCCCAAGTTCCACGACCCCGCGCCGTACGACATCGACGAACACACCGGCTATAAGCAGATCTTCGACGGAAAGTCCTTCGCTGGCTGGGATGCCGATGCAACAATCTGGCGTGTCGAGGACGGCCTCATGGTCGGCGAAACCGTGGAGAACAAGCCGAAGGGCAATAATTACATCGTCTACCGTGCGGAGAGCACACGCGACTTCGATCTCAAACTCCAGATGAAGATCGAAAAAGGTGGTGGCGGTGGAATCCAGTACCGCAGCGTCACCGGCGTACCCTGGACGCGGCCTGTCCCGTCTGCCTTACCGCCGTACGACCTCAAATTCATGATGACCGGCCCTCAGGCTGACTTCTGGTTCCCGGTCCGCGCCCAGTCGGCCGCCTACACCGGCCAGTGGTACTCCGAAAACACCATGCAGGGCATTCTGTCGTATCGCGGCCAGGTCACCCAGGCTCTGCCCGGCCAGCCCAACCGCCTCGTAGCGAATATCGGCGACAAGCAGGCCCTCGGCGGCTTCGTCAAGGTAAACGAGTGGAACGATTACGAGATCATTGCGCGCGGCGGCGTGATGATGCACATCATGAACGGCCAGTTGATGGCCATCTTCATCGACGACAACAAGGACTCCGTCAACAACATTAAGGGTTTGATTGGCTTCGAGATTGAAAGCCAGCCATGCAAAATTTCGGTCCGCGATATCTGGCTCCGCAAGTTCGACTAGCGCGGTCAGATTCCCATTTCGAGCCGATGTATCAATCGCTGGTTGACACTCTCGTAAGAACTCGCATAGAGTGTCGTTCTGAGACGTCTCATTCTTGTCGGGAGCTGTCAAGATAAAACCCTTCCCGGGTTTCTCCTGTCCCAGCCAACGAGAGAATGTAGCTCGTAATGTGCCGGTTTGTAGCCAACGGCGGTTTGATTACTTTTCTTATTGGAGCAGGTATGACTGGTCGCGCACAGGTTCAGCAAGCAGTGGAAGCAGGCGAAGGTGTTCTGAGGCTGACCCCCACTTGGGTCCCCCGTTCCTTCATGATCCCGGGCCGCAGGCTCAAGCTTCATCCCAACGATCTCTACGCCTTTGGCGGGCACCGTGGCGGAATCAACGAGCGCTGGTTCTCGTCAACCACCAAGGCCTCCAACGGGCCGGACACCACGCCTGACGAAGGTCTAAGCTACGTCCAACCGCTCGCGGGTGAGAGGTTCCTACTGAAGGAAGCGGTTGAAGAGGCCGGCGACCTGCTGCTCGGCAAAGAAGTATTCGCCCGCGAAGGCGGCTGGAACCTGCTCTGCAAGTTCTTCGACAACATGGGCCCTATACCCCACCACATGCACCAGAGCGACGCCTTCGCGAACCTCGTCGGGCACAAGGGCAAGCCTGAGGCGTATTACTTTCCGCCGCAGTACAACCAGCTCAACAACAACTTCCCCCACACCTACATGGGCCTGGAACCCGGCACCACCAAGGCCGACATCAAGCGTTGCCTGGAGCGTTGGAACGAAGGCGACAACGGCATCCTGCTCCACGCCCGCGCTTACCTGCTTGAGCCAGGAAGCGGCTGGCAGATCGACCCCGGCATCCTCCACGCACCTGGTTCTCTCGTCACCTACGAGCCTCAGGTAAACAGCGACGTCTTCGCCATGTTCCAGTCCGAAGTCGAAGGCCGCATCGTCGGCTGGGAACTTCTCGTCAAGGACGTCAAGAGTGAGTACCACCACGACCTCGACTACCTGATCAGCATGCTCGATTGGGAAGCCAACGTGAATCCCAACTTCGCCTCGAAGCACAAGACCCATCCCAAGCCGGTAAAGTCGCTGGCCGAGATGCAAGATGAAGGCTACGTCGAGAAGTGGATCACCTACGGCACCAAGTACTACTCGGCCAAGGAACTCACCGTGCTGCCGGGCCGGACGGTTACGATCAAAGATCCCGCGGCGTACGGCGTCATCCTCACACAGGGTCACGGCTCATTCGGCAAGACACCTGTCTCCACGCCTTCGATGATCCGCTTCGGCCAGGCTACTGAGGACGAGATATTTGTCACCGCAGCGGCGGCAGAAGGCGGTATCGTGATCCACAACCCCAGCACCACCGATCCCCTGGTGATGCTCAAGCACTTCGGCCCCGGCAACCCCGATGCTGAACCGCTCCGCAAAGATCTATAACGCTGCAGGAGAATTTTGATGAGCACACCCACGCACACCAAGCCGGCGCTGCATAACGCAATGTGGCCCGGCATCGTCGGTAAGGGCCCCGATTCCGAGCCCTTTATCGACTTCGACACGATGCTAAATCTAACCGCCGATGCAGAGGTTGATGGCACAAAATTTGACGGAGTCGACCTATTTCTGTCGCTGCCGCACACCGACATCGACTCCACCGACGACGACTTGAAGGTTCTCGCAGAAAAGGTCCAAAGTTACAACCTCATGATCGGCTCCTTCGTCGCGCCGGTATGGGCGCCGACCGGTGGCGGCTCCGCGATGGGTTCGCAGGAGGAGCGCAACAGCTTCCTCACGCAGGTCCGCAAGGCATGTGCCATCGGGCAGAAACTTCGCGGTCTGGGCGTTCGGAAGTACGGCGTCGTTCGCATCGACTCCGCAGCAGGTGCGTCGGACTGGTACAGCGATCCCGTTGGCAACACCAAGAAGATCGCCGACACCTTTCGCGAAGCCTGCGACATCGCCGACGGCTATGGCGAGCGACTCGCTGCAGAGGGCGAAATCTGCTGGGCTGGCATGCACGGCTGGACGCACATGCGCGACCTGCTCGAGCAGGTGAACCGCCCCAAGACCCTTGGCTTCCAGGCCGACATGGCCCACACCATGCTCTACACGCTCGGCTACAACTCACCCGAGAGCCGTATCCTGCCGGAGAACTTCGACTGGTCGGATAACTCCGTCGTGGTCGACGCCATCCGCCAGGTGGCCGACGCGCTCCGTCCGTGGACGATCGACTTCCACGTCGCGCAGAACGATGGCACGGTGAAGGGCTCCGGCTCGCACGACAAGACCGGACGCCACTGCCCTCCAAATGACCCCAACGGTCGTATGGATATCGTGGAGATCGCCGGCCTGTGGATGCGCGGTGCCGACGGTCAGCCGACCGAGGCATTCGAGCACATCTGCTGGGACGGCTGCATGTTCCCCAACAGCATGATGCTTGCGCCGGAAACTTGGAACAGCGTCCTCGCCACCATGATCAAAGTGCGCGACGCACACGGCTGGGAATAAGAAGGGAAGGCAATCTTGAAGCAGAAGAAACAACTCAATGTCGGACTCGTCGGCTACGGCTTCATGGGCCGCACTCACTCCAACGCCTTCCTGCAGGCTCCACGATTCTTCGATCTGCCTTACCAGCCAGTGCTCAAGGCCGTCTGCGCCCGGAATCCGGACCGAGCCACCGCTTTCGCGGAAAACTGGGGCTACAAGTCAGTCGAGAGCGACTGGCAGGCACTGATCGCGCGCCCGGATATCGATCTTATCGATATCGCCAGCCCCAACAATACGCACGCTGAAATCGCCATTGCCGCTGCCAAGGCCGGCAAGATGGTGATGTGCGAGAAGCCGCTCGGGCGCACTGCCGAAGAGGCTCTTACCATGGTTGAAGCCGTCGAAGCAGCCGGCGTCTCAAACATGGTCTGGTACAACTACCGCCGCGTCCCCGCCGTCATGATGCTCAAGGATCTCATCGATGAGCAGCGCTTCGGCCGCATCTTTCATTACCGCACCCAGTTCCTGCAGGATTGGACCATCTCGCAAGACCTTCCGCAGGGTGGCGAAGGCCTGTGGAGGCTGGATGCCTCCGTCTCCGGCAGCGGCGTAACCGGCGATCTTCTCGCGCACAACATCGACATGGCCATGTGGTTGAACGGCCCCATTGTCGAAGTGTCCGCGATGACCGAGACGTTCATCAAGGAGCGCAAACACTCGCTCACCGGCGAAATGCATCCAGTCACGATCGACGACGCCAGCGCCTTCCTGTGCCGTTTCCAGAATGGGTCTACCGCCATGTTCGAGGCGACTCGTTATGCCCGTGGCCACAAGGCGCTCTTCACCCTCGAGATCAACGGCGAGAAGGCCTCTGCTTCGTGGGATCTTCACGACCTGCATCGTCTGGAGTACTTCGATCATCGCGACGAAAGCCGTCTGCGCGGTTGGAAGGACATCCACATGACTGACAGCGACCACCCCTACATGAGCCACTGGTGGGTCCCCGGTCTGCAGATCGGCTACGAACACACCTTTATCCACCAGGTCGCCGACTTCCTCGAAGCTGTTGGTGGTGGCAAGCCCATCGCTCCCAGCTTCCGCGACGGCCTCGCAACCGAATATGTAACCGATGCAGTTCTCAAATCGGCTGTGACCAAGAAGTGGGAACCAGTACTCGGCAACTGATCAGAATGGATGCACTACTCAAGGAGAAGTTATGACCGCAAAGTTTTTGGCATCAGCTGTATTCGCCGCCTCTGCATTGGTCCCCGTCGCGGTCTTTGCGCAGGCCCCTTCAGCTCCGCCTCGCCCTCCTCAAGGACGCTTCGTCCAGCCCGAGCCCATCAACTTCGACGACCATGTCGGTTGGACACAGATCTTCGATGGCAAGAGCCTCGCAGGTTGGGACGGCCCCTCCGACGTCTGGTCCTATGAAGCTGGTGCCATCGTCGGCAAGTCCAGCCCGGAACATCCATCCGGCACCACCAACATCATCTGGAAGGGCGGGGAACCCGGCAACTTCATCCTCAAGCTGGAGATGAAGCTCGAAGGCACCGGAGCCAACGGCGGCGTGCAGTACCGCAGCCACCTGAAGCCCCCCATGATGCGTATGCCTCCTGCAGATGCGACCGAAGAGATGAAGAAGCGCATGCTCGAAGGTCAGGCGCTGCTCCAGAAGCATGCCAAGTGGAATATGACCGGCTATCAGGCCGACTTCGACTACAACAATCGCTACACGGGCCAGCTATACGAGCAGGACACAACGCGCGGCATCATCGCATGGCGCGGCCAGGTCGTCTCGACCGAAGGCGGCAAGAAGCCAACACTGCTTGCAACCCTCGGCAACCCCGACGACCTTAAGAACTTCGTCAAGGCTGATGAGTGGAATCAGGTAGAGATCATCGCGGAAGGCAACACGCTGACCCACATCATCAACGGTCATGTGATGGCTGTTCTGGTCGATACCGATCCTGCGTTCGCGCAGGCCAGGGGTCTCATCGCGTTGGAGATTGAGGGCGGTGGTGTACTAAAGATCTCGCACCGTAACATCTGGCTCAAACAACTCCCCTAAACAATAGAGCAGGAAAGGTAACATGTGTCGCAATGCCTCTTCATGGGACGCAGGGCGGTCAGCCTTGAAAACGCTGATCTCCGCGTCACCGTGCTTGAAGAAGGAGGCCACGTCGCCGAGGTCTTCGACAAGCGTGCGCACGTCAATCCGCTGTGGGTCCCGGACTGGCCGTCTGTAGAACCCTCGGTATTTTCTTCAGAGGCCTACGTTCGTTTCGGCACGGGCTCAGACGCAAAACTGCTCGCCGGAATCATGGGCCATAACCTGTGCCTCGATCTCTTCGGCGGGCCATCTACCGCTGAAGCTGCAGCCGGTATGACGGCTCACGGCGAAGGCTCCGTCAACAAGTATCAAATCACCGAGACTCCCGCCGGCATCATCATGTCGCTGCACCTCGCGCTGGCTCAACTGCAGTTCACGCGAACCCTGGAACTGCGTGGTAAATCCGTCCTCATCCGCGAGACGGTCGAGAATCTCACCGCTGCGGATCGCCCCCTCGCCTGGACGCAACACGTCACGCTGTCCACCCCATTTCTCGATCCCGCGACCACCCAATTCCGGGCCTCGATGAAGAAGTCGATCGTCACCGAGTCCGACCCCGGCGAGAATCTGTACCTCGCGGCCAGCCAACCCTTCGAGTGGCCTCTAGCGCCTCGAAAAGATGGTGGCACCGCAGATTTGCAGCGTATGAATGCCTCAGCGCCCGCGAGTGCCTACACGGCGCATGTCGCCGATCCTGCGAAAGAAGATGCCTTCTTCCTCGCCTTCTCGCCGAAGTACCAACTCGCCTTTGGATACGTCTGGAAGCGAGCCGAATTTCCCTGGATGGGCATCTGGGAAGAGAACTGTAGCCGTCGCTGGTCGCCGTGGGATAGCCACACCATCACCCGCGGCATGGAGTTTGGTGTCTCACCGTTTCCTGAGACGCGCGTCGACATGATCGAACGCGGGAAGCTCCTCGGCGAACGAACGTTCCGCTGGCTCCCCGCGCTGGGCAAGCTTCATGCCGAATATTGGATCGTCACGCAAAGCTGCGCGGAAGCCCCCGAAACACTGCAGAAGCCGCAGCTCTAAAACTGCAGCAGATCCTTCTTCGCATCAAGCTTCGCGGCATCCACACCGGAGACCTTCTTCAGGTCGTCAATTGTCTGGTAGCTGCCATTCTTATCCCGAAAACTGACGACCGCAGCCGCCTCGGCCGAAGTTAGTGAGAGCGCAGACATCAGTTGCGCAGCGCTCGCCCGATTCACATTGATCTTCGGCGGGAAATTTGCAGTCAGGTAATCAAGAGTCGCTGTGAACTCCTCATCGGTCCCCTGCAATCCCATGGTCGTCATCTTGCCGATCAAATCCTGCCACCCCTCCGGTGTCCGCCCCGTCGCCAAAATATTATTCGGCGAATGGCACTTGCTGCACAGCCGTAGAGTCACATCGCGTCCCGGCCCTTGCGGGAACTCCGGGTTCGCATCCTTAGAAGCCGTAGCGGCTACTGGCGGGGCCTGCTGCTTCGCCGACACTGCAGACCCACCAAAAACCGACAAGCCAAACACCACCAGACCGAACAGGCAAACCGCCTGTCTCGACCAGCTACCGCACGAAATGAATCCATCCTTGCCTGACGTCTTCATATCAACTCCACTCCGCAACCGGCTTCACTGTAGATTAGACACCGCCCCTATTGGAGAGTTCCCCATGCTCACGAGCCGTACCTTCAGGCGCGGTCTAGTGCTCCAGCGCAATTCCAAATGAATACAGCACATTATTGTGATCGGTAAAGAAGGCATGGGAGTCGCCCACTGCAACGCCGGAGTGATTCGCATAGGTCGGAATCGCCTCCTTGCTGGAGTAAAGCTCCTTACCCATCCTGGCATCCAGAACCAACAGTTTTGCATGAGTTGCAGCATCGCCGCCCGCAAGGACAACCAGCACTCCGTTTGCGATGCGTGGTGGCGCCGGACGAACAATATCCCCCGACATCCACACCGGCGTCAGAACTGGCTTGCCATCTACATCCTCAACCTTGAACGCGACAACCGCACCATGCGCCGCTGAACCCTTCAGGCTGGCGACTGTGATCGGCGCCGCGATGGACGCAAGTACCCACGCTGACCCATCTGCATCCTGCCACGTCGCCAAACCATCCCACCCATGCTTCGTTCCCGGCTTGGTCAACGCTGCTGATTCAGAAAGCGGAGTCTTGTGATCCGCTCCGCCTAGTGACGCAGCATCCAGCACGACGAAGCTGCCATCTTTCCCCCCTGCCACAACAAGCTGCTTGCCCTTGAAGTTGACGATCGCCGGATTCATGCTGCTCGCGCCCTCATACCAATCCTTTACCTTTAGATCGCTGGCCAGTGCCACAAGGCTGTTCGCGTGGAAGTCAGCTGCCGGACCTGCGCCCGTAACGACATAAGCCGTCCCATCTGCTCCGAGTACGGGGCCCGTCCCGGCAATCGACGCGCCCTTCGGCATATCGGCGTGGGTCACTGGATAGTTTGCGGTGGTCATATTCACCGCCCATACTCCGCTTGGAACAGATCCGCAGCCCGATGTGGTCGAGGTATAGATCGTCTTCCCGGTAATATTCAGGGCCGATGCGCGGGCTCCAG